>DGOU01000150.1 GCA_002390165.1 Lutibacter sp. UBA4458 | reverse complement strand
CATAATAAATCAGAAGGTTTTAGTTAGCAATTATATTGACAGAATGTTTGCAAAATATAGCCCAGCTACTTTTTTATCGGTTGTTATTGAGGATTGTATTACTAATGGAAAAGATTATTACAATGGCGGTCCACGATACAATACCAATTACATTCAATGTACAGGCTTAGGAACTGTAACAGATAGTTTATCTGTTTTGAAGAAACACGTTTTTGAGAATAAAACAATTTCAATGGAAACTGTATTAAATGCAGTTTCAAAAAATTTTAAAGGGGAAGAAATTTTAAGGCAAACTATTATAAATAATACACCATTCTACGGGAATGATGATGATTACGCAGATGATATTGCATTGCAAGTGTATAATGATTTGTTTGAAGCAATTGATAGTAAACCAAACATAAAAGGAGAATCATTTCATTTAAATATGTTGTCAACAACTTGTCACGTTTATTTTGGAAAAGTAATGGGCGCAACACCAAACGGACGATTGGCGCATAAATCTATTTCTGACGGAACTTCACCTTCACACGGATGTGACATTAATGGACCTTCCTCTGTTATAAAATCGTTAGCTAAAATTGATCAGGTAAAATCGGGCGGAACTTTATTAAATCTACGGTTTTTACCAAGTTTATTAAAGCGTGACAGTGATGTAATAAAATTAGGACAATTAGTAAGGAGTTATTTTGCTTTGGGCGGACATCATATTCAATTTAATATTGTAGATACTGCAACTTTATACGCCGCTCAAAAAAACCCGGAAGATTATAAAGATTTATTAGTGCGAATGGCTGGTTATAGCGACTATTTTAACGATATGAATATTGATTTACAACAAGAAGTTATTGAACGAACAGAAAATGAATCCTTTTAAATGAGTACAGGTTTAATTTTTGATATTAAAAAATTCGCCATTAGTGATGGTCCAGGAATTCGTTTGACTGTATTTTTTAAAGGTTGTAATCTGCAATGTAAATGGTGTCATAATCCAGAAAGTATATCGCCAAAGGTTCAAAAAATGTACAATGCTAAAAAATGTATTGGAGCATTAAGTTGTATAGAAATTTGCCCAAATGATGCTTTAAAAATGACTTCTAAAGGTATTATTACCGATTATAATATTTGTAATTTATGTGGTAAATGCGCTGAGGTTTGTCCAACTAAAGCTTTTGAAATGTTAGGTTCAAATATTCCAATTTCAGCATTAATGAAAAAGATTGATAATGAAGCTATTTTCTTTGATCAGTCTGGTGGAGGTGTCACTTTTTCAGGAGGAGAACCTTTAATGCATTCAGCATATTTAATAAAAGCCTTAAAAGAATGTGGAAAAAGAATGTATCACAGGGTTGTGGACACAACTGCCTTTTCAAATGTAGAAACAGTATTGGAAGTGGCTAAACACACCGAACTTTTTTTAATTGATTTAAAGGTGATGGATTCTGAAAAGCATAAAGAATTTACAGGTGTTAGCAACGAAAAAATTCTTTCAAATATTGTTGAATTAGCAAAAACAAATTGTGAAATTATATTTAGAATTCCGTTGATAAAAGGAGTTAATACCTCTAAAGAAAATATAATACAAACCGCTTTATTTATAAATTCTTTAGAAGGAAATAGAAATGTTGTAAACGTATTGCCATATCACAATATTGCAGAAAATAAACATTTAAAATTAGGAAATACAACAAATTTTAAAACGTTTGAACCTCCTTCAAGTTTTGAAATAAAAGAAATTGTTTCGATGTTCATGGAATACGGTATTACAGCAACCATAGGAGGGTAATTACTTAAATTATAGCATATAATAGTTATTTAAAAGTAAGCAATTTTTAAGTATTTGGTTATATTTTAAATTGGTTCACTTGTTTAAATAATAGATGTACAAAATATTGGTTGCAACTTCAAATTCGATAATAAAATCAATCGATTTTGATAAAATTCAAAATTTCTATTTTTCTATAAAAAAGTTAACCGTTAACTATACATTTTACATTCTAGTTTGTCAGCAGTAGTTAATAAATTTTCGAAGAATACATCCATATCTTGAGTGCTTAATGCACCATTTACAGTTACCAATCTAATGGTTAGTGTTTTACCAATATAACCGTAATTTACAATAGATTTCCCATTTTTGCGCATTGCTTCTCTCAAGGCTAGATTAAAAGCATTTAAATCGGTTTTAAAATTGGGAACATACCTAAAACATACGGCA
This sequence comes from Lutibacter sp. UBA4458, assembly GCA_002390165.1. GTDB lineage: Bacteria > Bacteroidota > Bacteroidia > Flavobacteriales > Flavobacteriaceae > Lutibacter. The sequence continues at coordinate 10,790 of DGOU01000150.1, read as the reverse complement.
AATGATTGACGAGTAGCTACCATTTTAAGGTTTTCATGTTTTTGCACTTTTTGCTCAGCGTATTTAGCCATATTTATCAAATTATCCATTCTTTTTTGATAGCCTTCAAGTCCAAAATATTTCCATGCAAACCATAATTTAACCGCATCCACTCTTCGCCCACATTGAATAGATTTTTTTCCTAAATCTTCAATTTTATCAATGTCGTGAAAAATATAATCGGTATTAATATCTGTAATATTATGCTGAAGTGTACCTCGTTTTTTGACTAATAGCACAGAGCAAATCAACGGAATGTTCATCAACTTGTGAGGGTTCCAAGCAAATGAATCTGTTTTTTCAATGCCATTCATTAAATAACGATGTTTATCACTTAGAATAAGAGATCCGCCAAAAGAGCCATCTGCGTGTAGCCATAAGTTATATTTTTTACAAATTCTAGACATTTTATCAATAGGATCATAAGCTCCTAATAAAGTTGTTGCACAAGTTGCTGCAACAAAAAAAGGTTTTTCTTTTCTATTTAAAGATGCCTTTATTTCTTTTTCTAATTCTGTAGGAATCATTTTTCCATTTTCATCGGACTTTACTTTTATAACATGTTTAGCTCCAATTCCCAGTACATTTGCTGCTGTTTCAAATGAATAATGCGCTTGTTCATTTACAAATGCCGTTAATTTTAAATTACAATCATATCCTTCAAATCTACTTTCGGGTACTGCTTTATTTCTTGCCGAAAACATTGCAATTAAATTAGCATTACTTCCTCCAGTAACAAATATTCCATCTCCGTTTGAATAGCCAGAATAACTATTCATTAAACGAATCATTTCAGTTTCAATAGTTGTAGCCACAGGTGCAACTTCATAAGTGTACATAGAGGTGTTTGCTAATACTGTAAAAATTTCACCTATAAATGCAGGAAAATTAAAACCAGAATATAACTGATTCATAAATTGTTTATTACCTGTTTTTACCGAATATTCTAAATAGTTATCTATTAAATCTAAAAATTCATGTTCAGAAACCCCAATTTTATCCACTTTAAAATTGATAATTTCTTTTAATTCTGAAGGCGTTTTAAATTTAACAATGGGTATATTAGAATCTTCATTGTTTTTTAAATACTCTTTTATTTTTTCGAAGGATTCCGATAAAATAGTTAAATTGTTCATGCTATTTTTTGGTTGTTTAAATAGATGATAAAAGTATTAATTATTTTGTACTTCTAAGCTTTTAAATTAGTACACCTCTTGGTTTATAGGAAAATATTACACCAAAATAAATTATCGATTTTGTACCGTTATTTATTTGGGTAAATACCCTCTTTTAAATACATATAATTCAATGTAATAAAAGTTACATTGAATATATAATAATAGGTTAAATTCGCGTATGTTAACAACTTCATATGTTAACATTTTATTTGATTCTTATTTTCTAGTGGGGACTATAAATATTAATCACTCAACCTCAAAAAAAATCCTCTATCAAATTTTGATAGGGGATTTTAATTTTAATTCAATTTTTTAAAGAGGAATAAAGAATATCTTTATAAGTAGTTTTATATTAAAAATAGAATTGAAAGTGAATACTTTACAGATAGTAATAGAGTTATTAATAATCTAAGTTAAAAAGAAGCTCTAAAAGTAAAATTTGGCGTTATTCCAATAGAACTATTATTTACTTGAGTAATAGAATTACTAGAATTTACTTTAAAATAGGTATTTAGCGTGTTGTTAGTATTAAAAATATTGAGTAGGGAAAAACCTACAAACCCATTCACTTTTTCACTAAATTTAAAGGAATAGGTACTTGAAAAATCGGCTCGAAGATAATTTTGTAAATTTTGATTATTTGGTAAACTATAATTTATGGTGTTTGAAATACCATTACTAGTTATTGAGTTAGTTTTATTGGGAATGGTATATGGTTTTCCTGAGCGCCAATTAACTCCTAAAGCAAAATTCACCTTTTTGTAAGCATAGGTGCTACCAAACGAAAAACTATGCCTAATATCTAAGTTATTAGGAAAAATATTTGGCGTTAAATCTTTAAAATTGTACTGATTATTATTAAACGTATAACTTAACCAAAAGCTACTATTATTTATCTTTTTATTAATTAAAAACTCTATTCCTTTCACATTATATTTTCCGGTAGTTTTTACAAATTGAAATTGATTTTGGAACCCTTGGTTAGCACTTGTTATTCCAGTTACATGTTTAATAAATCCTTCTAGGTCAATAAATAAATCATTTTTTTTATAATTAAATCCAAAAGAAATCTGTTTGCTTTTAATTATAGGAACTAATTTATTATCGGTTAACGTCCATCTACTTTTTGAAACTCCTAAAAAGTCTTCTTGCAAATCCACCACCTGAGTAATGTTTTGGCTTTTAATTTCACCGCCAAATTTTAGGGAAAATTGTGCATTTAATTTTTTTAATACTTGTATTCTAGGTTCAATCAAAAAAAGTTTGAACTTTTCAATATAGTTTAGGCGTAAACCTCCGTTTATATATGTTTTATAGTTGTTTGAATGAAAATTCGTTTGTGAAAATACCGAATGATTTCTTATCACTTTTTTTATGGTTCTAATAAACAAAGGTATATTTACATCTTCAGAATTTGTAACTCCTAATTCGTAAAAATGGTAACCAGATAAAATGGAAAGGTTTTTATTTATTTTATAATTGGCATTAAATTTTACTCCGGTTTCTAGCACAATATTATTTTGTAATAATCGCTGATCTGTTAATAATGAAAAATTAGAAGCTTTAATAGTGTATTTAGTAAAATATCCTTGCAATAGAGTATTGAAATTAGAAGTCCATTTACTTTTTAACTGTACACCAAATATTAAATTTTCTTGTTCTAGGTGGCTTGTTTTTGAATCGGTTACAGTTTCATTCGTAAACAATTCATTATAATCCAAACCATTTTCAATCCTTAAAAAGTTAACTCGTAAATGTTGATTTTTACTAATATCATATAATAATTTAAAACTGTAATCAAAAAAATTGAAGTTAGAATTATTAGTTATGTTGTCTTCTGAATTTATAGTTGCCGTGATTTTACTGTCTTGAAAAGCTTTGTTAAAATATTGGTTAAACGTTGGTGTTTTTAACCAGTCTGTAATAGACCTTCTTCCTGAAACTTGAAATCCAATTTTTTTTGAAATAGGAATATATGCATAAGCATCTGCACTAAGTAAATTAAATCCGGCACCACCAAAAATACTATCTTGATTTTTGTCTAAAGACTCAATTTTAATAGTTCCGGAAACGCCGTCATTGTATTGAGCGCTCGTTCCGTTTTTTATAACCGTAACACTTTTGGTTAAATAAGGATTAAAAGCAGATATTAATCCGAAAAAATGACCAGAATGATACATTTTTATACCATCCCAAAGTAATAAGTTTTCATCGGTAGTTCCTCCTCTAATATTTATGTTAGATACTGTTTCGTTGACGCTACTAACCCCTGGAAGAACTTGAATTTTTTGTAAAACATCTGGCTCAATTAACCCAGGTAAAATACCAGATTTTAATAAATTAATATGTATTGAATTATCTGTTTTTAATGAAATTCCTGAGGTTAAAAGATTTTGAATAACTATTTCAGGTAATTGCTGAATTTTTTGAGTTATAGATACCTGTATGCATTTTCTCTGTGATAAAAAGTCCGTTGAATTAAGAAAAATTGTAGGGTATGAAATATGACTAATTTCTAAAACCGCGTTTTCAGGTACATTTTCAATATAAAAATAACCATTGTTAGTTGAAACTACATGAATGTTAGTGTTCAAAATACTTATATGAGCTCCTTCTATTCGTTTTTGGGTGTTAACATCTATTAAATTTCCACATACTGCATTATTCAAAATCGCCTTATTAATTAATACATTTTTAGCATTTAAAATAGTGAAAGTTAGTGGTGTATTGTTAGTGAAATATTGAATTATTTCTTGTAGTGAAAATTTTTTGTTAAAGGGTAAAATGGATATTGTATTAATATCTTTATCTGCATAAGAAAATTTAACTTGATGCAAATTTTCAACACTTTTAAGCAATAGTGACAGAGGCTTAATTTTCTTGTCTAATAATTTTTGCGAAAAAGTAATATTAGCATTAAAAAAACAAGCTGTAAACAATAAAAATAACCACTTGTTATTTTTTATTTTCAACAAAAGAAAATTTAGCTCCACCAATAGTTTTATAGGTTAAATTTAAAGGAATTGTAACTGATTTTAACGCTGTTTTTAAGTTAGTATGAGTAAAATTACCTGTAAACAATGTGTTTTCAAACTGAGAGTTATATACTATTTTAATTTTATATTGTCGTTGTAATTCTTCTATTACATAATGATATGGCATACTTGTAAAGGTGCTAAAATTTTCAATCCAAGAAGGTAAAGCATCTTTAATAGCAAAGGTTTTACCACTTTGATTATTATTAACTTTAAAAGAAGTTCCTGCTGGTACTTTTACGATATTATTTTTATAATTAACACTAACTAAACCTCTATAACAGGTAACTTGAAAGTAATTATTTCTAACAATTACATTAAACTTTGTACCTAAAACGCTTACAGAGCCTAATTTAGTATTTACTGTAAATTTTGAGCCTTTTTTTACACTAAAAAAAGCTTCTCCTTTTAAATTTAAATTTCTATTAGAATCCCAACCCTTTTTATTATAAACTATTTTGGAACCTGCATTTAAATCTACTTTAGATTTATCGGGTAATTCAAAACTAGTTTTTTCGGCATATTTAGTTGTAAAAACAGTATTTTTAGTAGATATAAAATAAAAAGCAGAAAAAATAATTACAATAGCAGCAGCAATTTTATAAAAATAATTAAAACGGAAATTTCTGATATTTTGTTTCGGTTTATTATTTTTTATAGCGCTTAACAATCCTTCTGAATTAAATTCAGGAGCTTTTAAGTTTTTAGTAGTAGATTTTATTTTTTTATAGGCAATAAACTCCTTTTCGCTTACTTGTTTTTTAAGCTCTAAGTCTGTTATTTCATTTGCCAGCCATTTTGCTAAAAAGTAATTTTCTTTCATATTGTTAAATCTAATATATAAACAATTAATAACGGTTTTACCCTACTTCGTTTAAATTTCATCAATATTTTTTCTCAAATTTATTAACGCGTTATGGATTCTTTTTTCAACGGCTTTCACTGAAATTCCTAATAATTCAGCAATTTCCTTATATTTTTTCCCATCTATTCTGTGCATTAAAAAAGCAACGCGCTGCGGTTCGGTTAAATTTGAAATTGCCTTTTGTAATTTTGACTCAAATTCTTTTTCTTCTAAAATAAATTCTGGAGATTCATTGGTGAAATCTTTTTTAATAGTGTTTTTATAATTTAATATAACATTCGATTTTGCATAGGCATTTAAAAATAAATTGGTAGCAATAGTAAATAAATACGATTTTGCCTTGGTAGGCAATATTTTACTACAATTTTGCCAAAATTTAAAAAAAGAATCCTGAACTAAGTCTTTAGCTAAATCAGTATTGCCACATTTGTAAAATAAATAATTGAAAAGTAATGTAGAATGATTCCTAAAAAAAACATTAAATTTTTTTTCTTCGCAAAATCCATTTTTCTCATCTTCAATCATTAACCATCAATTTATAATATTTAGAATGTAAATATATATAATTTTTAAAATTAAGGTAGGGTAAATTGAAACTAGTCTGTTTAAATACTAAAACCCACAAAAAGCAATAATTATGAAACTAAAAAATTACTTTTTTATTTTAAGCTTAATTTCTGTATTTCTGTATTCATGTCAATCAGAAGTTTCAACCATTGTACAACCTCAGCAAGATGAGGTTTTAACTCCAAATACCCCTGCGGCTATTTTAATTCAAAAAACAGTAACTAAAGATGGATCTAAAGATAACATTATTGATAATGCAAGTTGTCTTAGCATCCAATTACCTGTAACCGTTATTGTTAATGAGTTGGAAATTGTAATATCTACAGAAGCAGATTACTCTGAAATTGAGGCTGTTTTTGACGAATTTGATTTTGATACAGATCATTTAGATATTATTTTTCCAATTACTATTATTTTAAGTGATTATACTGAAATTACTATTAATAATATGGATGAGTTAGAAAATTATGTTAATGAATGTGGTGGCGAAAATGAACCAGATGACGATATAGAATGCATTGATTTTGTTTACCCAATTACCTTTTCCATTTTTGATTCAGCAAACGAACTTACCGATACTATTTCGGTAGAAAATGACGAACAATTCTATTTATTTTTAGAAGACGTGAATGAAAGTGATATTATTCAAATTAATTTTCCTGTTTCTGTAGTTTTGGCTGATGGAACAGAAAAAACAATAGAAAATATGGATGACTTGGAACATGCCATAGATAATGCACAAAATATGTGTAATGAAGATGATAATAATAATTATAGCGATGACGATTGTGAAAATTGTACAGTAGAGCAAGTTACCGAAATACTTCTTACTTGTAGTTGGATGCCTGATACAGTAAAAATTAATGGGCAAAATAACAGCGAACAATATGCAAATTACGTAATAACCTTTAATGAAGATGGAACTGTTGTTGCTGAAGATAATGGTAATGAATTAGAAGGCACTTGGGTTATTGACCAAACCGACACAGGAATTTTAGTAAAAATTAGTTTTGAAGGATTGTCAGATTTTTCATTTAATTGGAATCTTCATGAATATAATGAAGATCATTCTGAAATTGATTTAACAATTGAAGATAATGAACTTAGTTTAGAAAAAGTATGTTTAGAAGATAAAACATTATTAGAAGACACTTTAAATGAAGGAACTTGGTTAGTAGCTAATTTTGTAAACAATGGAGAGAATGAAACTGAAAATTATAACGATTTTGTATTAGATTTTATGATCGATGGTAATGTTACAGCAACAAAAAATAATGATGTTATTACTGGTACTTGGAAGGTTGTTTACGATAGCGGTAAGTTAAAATTAGTATTGAATTTTAATGATACAATTCCTTTTAATGAATTTAATGAAGATTGGTTAACTGTTGATGTACAAACCGCTAGGGTTGAGGTTAAAAATATTAATAGTGATACAAATGCTGAAAGTAAACTAGTCTTTGAACGATTGTAAAACCCCTCTTAATTAAATGAAAGCCACTTTTTAAGTGGCTTTTTTTTGTTTAAAAAAATAATAACAAGTAGCCATCTTAGTAAAAACCAACTAAAAAATAATTATATTTACAAGTACAACTCATTTATAGATTACTAGTTTTAATTTAAATAGTTAAACAATTTAGTAAATAGATGAAAATCAACAAAATAAAAAATATTTAAAATTGAAAACCTCAGAATTACTTTTAAACCATGCTAATTTAATTGTCGTATCCGCCAATAAAAATGGCCATATAAAATACGTTTCCGCAGCCGCAAAAAAAATAAGCGGCTATAAAACTGAAAATTTGAAAGATGATCTTTGGTGGGAAAATACTTATAGCTCTAAAAAAGAAGGTTTAAATTTTAAAAAAAATGTAATTCAAGTTTTAACAAATAAAGCATCTATTAATCAAAAACCATATGAAAGAAAACTTCATTGTAAAGATGGAAATTATAAGTGGATTGAATGGCGAGATTCTTTAGGTGTAAATAATAATTATGTTTCCGTTGGGGTAGATATTTCTGATTGGAAAAGAAAAGAGGAAAGCAGAATACAATCAGATGCTATATTAAAAAATATACCTTCCATGGTGTTGGTTAGTTCTAAAAAAGGTGAAGTGATTTTTGCTTCACCTTCCGCAGAAAAGATATTAGGGTTTACTTTTGAAGAAATAAAAGGAGAAAATTGGTGGAAAAAAACCTTTCTAAGTAAAAACAAGGCAGAAGATACTAAAGAAGCAATATTAAACCACGTTTTTAATAACGAAAAAACCTATATTGATATATTTAAACAAAAAATTAAAACTAAAAACGGAATAGATACCTGGATTGAGTGGCAGTATTCTAAAGGTGCCAACAATTCTTTTATTTCTATTGGAACAGACATAACAAATCGTATAATTACAGATATTGAATTAAAAAAAGCAAAGGAAGCCGCAGAAGAATCTGTTCAAGTTAAAAACGACTTTTTAGCTAATATGAGTCATGAAATTAGAACGCCATTAAATGCCGTTATCGGTTTTACAGATTTGTTATTAGAAACAAAATTAACCCAAGAGCAAAGAGAGCATTTAGAAACCATGCAAAATTCTGGTGAAATTTTGCTTACCTTAATAAATAACGTTTTAGACCTTTCTAAATTAGAATCTAATAAATTTGAAATAGAGAATATACCATTTAATTTAAATAGAACTTTAAATGAAGTGGTTAAATTAATGAAGGTAAAAGCTGAAGAAAAAGAAATTTTTCTAAATTTAAATATAAGTCCAAATGTACCTGAAGAAGTTGTTAGCGACTCCAATAGAATTAGTCAAATATTACTTAATTTAATTGGTAACGCCATAAAATTTACCGATAAAGGCTCTGTAATAGTTACTCTAAATAAAATTGAAGAAAATGAAAAAGCTTCGATTATTTCTTTTGAAATTAAAGATACAGGTATTGGTATTGTTTCCAATAAAATCAACTCCGTTTTTGGCGCATTTACACAAGCTAAAAGTGATACTTCAAGAATATATGGCGGTACAGGTTTAGGGCTTGCCATTGTTAAAAAATTAATTACCTTGCTTAATGGACAAATAAAAGTTGAAAGTGTTTTTGGTAAAGGAAGTACCTTTACAATGATCTTGCCTCTCCAAAAAGGATCTAAAACCGAAACTAAAGAAGTAGAACGTGAAATTGATACTAAAAACCAAACATTAGGATATTCAATTTTGTTAGTAGAAGATAATAAAACAAATCAGTTACTAGCAAAAACTCGGTTAGAAAGATGGGGTTGCACTGTTGATATTGCAAATAATGGATTTGAAGGCGTAAAAAAAACACAGCAACAATTGTATGATATTATTATGATGGATATTCAAATGCCAGTAATGGATGGTTATGAAGCAACCAAAATAATAAAAAATGATATTTCTGCTGAAGTTTCAAAAACTCCAATTATTGCAATGACCGCTTTTACCTCTAAAACAGAGATAAATAGAGCGTTAGATGCAGGAATGGATGATTATATTTTTAAACCATTTAAACCAGATGAGTTATTTAAAATTCTAAAAAAACATGGAGATAAACCAAAAATTGATAAAGAATTAATAAATACTGAAACTGCTATGGAAGTTGTAAAAAATAATAAATATATAAATCTCGATTTTCTTAAAAAAGAAACCCTTAATGAATCCACTGTAATGGTACTTTTAGTAGAACTTTTCTTTAAAGATTTAAAAGAGTACCTACAAATATTAGAAGTAAAAGTAAAGGAAAAGGATTGGGAATCATTATATAAAGCAACGCATAAAATTAAACCAAGCATAAGTATGTTTGGAATTGCTAAATTAGAGCCAGTTATTTATACTTTAGAAAAAATATTTAAAGAGGAATCCAATTTAGAAGATATTGATTCTTTAGTAAGAAAATGCAAAACTATTATTGTAAATGTTAAAAGAGAATTAAAGGTTGAACTTAAATCTTTAAAGGAATGAATGAAATAAAAAATATTGTTTTAGCGGAAGATAACTCAACATTATCGCTACTTTTAAAGTTTAGATTGCAAAAAGAAGGTTACAAACCGTTAATTGCTAAAGACGGTAAAGAAGCCATAGAATTAATAGAAGGTAATAAGCCAATATTAATTTTAACGGATATAATGATGCCTTTTGTTAGTGGTTTAGAAGTAATAAGCCATGTTAGAAACAAACTAAATTTAACCACGCCAATTATAGTTTTTTCAGCTGCTGGGCAAGAAGAAATGGTTTTAAAAGCCTTTAATTTAGGTGCAACCGATTTTATGGCAAAACCTTTTAGTCCAAACGAATTAATAATCAGGATTAAACGTTTATTAGCTTAATTTCAAAATCATTTTAAATTGGAAGTATATAAAATCCTTCAAAATTATTTTCAACAACTGCCAATTGAATTACAATTGGTTTGGGTTTTGAGTGCTGTTTTGGGTATTGTAGCGTTAATATTTATTGCTTATTTAAAAATTTTAAGAAATTCTTTACGTAATAAAGAAGCTTTGAAATTAAAATATTTAAATAATTGTGAAGGATTGTTATTATCCTTTTTGTTTGAAGAGGATTCTAAAGATAAGCTAAGTGAAAAGCAAAATGAATTTATAAATACTGTAAAAAATAAAAGTAACGATAGCTTTAGAAGAGAAGTTATTTTAGAAACCTTATTAAAACTAAAAAATGAAGTTTCTGGCGAAATTGAATCTGCAATTCAAGAAGTGTATTTAAAATCTAATTTAAAAGATTATGCCTATTTAAAGCTTAAAAGTAAAAAATGGTATATAATAGCAAATGGTATTAAAGAACTTACTCAATTTAAAGTAAAAGAAGCTTATCCTGAAATTAAAAAACTAATAAAACATCCAACTAAAGAAGTCAGAAAAAAAGTTCAACTATATCTAGTTAGTTTATTTCATTTTAAAGGGTTAGAATTTTTATCTACTTTAAAAACAGAATTATCGGAGTGGGATCAAATTGAATTATTAGAAGAACTAAAATATTTAGATAATCAGGAAATCCCTGAAATTACAGGATGGCTTAATTCCAAAAATAATTCCGTTGTTATGTTTGCTTTAAAATTGGTGAAAATTTATAATAAATA
>DGOU01000109.1:2284-6573 GCA_002390165.1 Lutibacter sp. UBA4458 | reverse complement strand
AAAAACTTAAACTTAAATTGGAAGGATAACACCTCACATGAAATAGAAGCATCTCAAAAAATAGCGGAAGAAACTTCCAATAAAGTTTTAGAATCTTTATTTGAAGAATTTCCTATTACTAAAAAATACCACGAAAAATTTCTTCAACATTATAAAGAAAAAGTAAAAAAGGCATCTTTGGCAGATTATTCCTTTATTTATGGAAAATGGATGGTTAATAGTCCTGAAGATAAGGAAGGAGATAAGCTAAAAAACTTTACAGATAAAGTAAAAAAAGGAAACGAAGAAAAACCTAAAACTATTATAAAATCTAAAGCAGTTGAAGAAATAATTTCAGTTCAAGTAGATAAAAAACAACAAGAAGATGACACTTTGTTACATCAGTTTGAAAAAGTAGAAACTGCAGAAGAATTTGGTGGAAATTTTAAAGATTTTGATGGTGATGATGATTTGGAAGATCATTCTAATGCATTAGAAGAACTGAACATGAAACATACTGTTCGGGTAGATGATACGGCACATTCCGTGTATCAAGCAGATTTTATTGAAAATACAACCGTATCTGAAAGTGCAGAAGTGGATAATACTGGATATCATATTTTGTATGATGAATGGAATTATTCTAAACGAAAGTACAAAGAAGATTTTTGTAAAGTATATCCAAAAACGCTATTAAAAACCAATGTTTCTTATTACAAAAAAACATTAAATCAACATAAATCTACTTTAATTGGATTGCGAAAAATGTTGACCACCGTTAACAATAAACTGCAACAACAGCGAAGGCAAACCCAAGGAGACGAATTTGATATAGATGCAATAACAGATTTATTTGTAGATGTTCATTCTGGTCATACTCCTTCAGAAAAAATTTATCTTTCAAAACGGAAAAAAGAAAAAGATGTGTCCATTTTATTATTATTGGATATCAGTTTATCAAGTGATGGTTACGCTGCAGGAAACAGAGTTATTGATGTTGAAAAACAAGTTTCTATTTTATTTGGTGAAATTTTAAATGAGTTTAATATCGATTTTTCAATAGACTGCTTTTATTCTAAAACAAGAAACCATTCAAGCTATTTAACCATTAAAGATTTTGACGAAGATTGGAATAAGGCAAAGTTTAAAGTTGGTGCCGTAGAACCTAGTGGTTATACAAGAATTGGTGCAGCTTTGAGGCATTCAGGAGCGATGCTAGATAAGCGAAGCACAAAAAATAAATGGGTTATTTTAATTTCTGATGGAAAACCGAATGATTATGATAGATATGAAGGTAAATATGGAATAAACGATGTAAAACAAGCACTTAGAGAATTAAATGAGAGAAACATAAATTCTTATGCATTAGCAATTGAAGCTCAAGCTAAATATTACTTACCTCAAATGTTTGGGCAAAACCACTATCAAATTTTAACTACACCTGTTGAATTAATAAAATCATTAGTGCAACTTTTCGAAAAAATAAAGCATCAATCTTAATTAATTTGTAGGTTTTAATAATAACTTTTTTAGATAATTAAAATTTAACAAACAATAAAAGATAAAATTGTCTTTTATTATTATATTTGCACCCTAAATACTAATTAAAAATATTATTATGAATATAACAAAGGAAAAAACTGTAGCAGAAGTGGTAACTGAAAATGTAGGCGCAGACCATGTTTTTAGTAAATATAATATAGATTTTTGTTGTGGTGGTGACGTAACTATTGATAAAGCATGTAAAGATAAAGGTTTAGACTTTAACGTTTTAAAACTAAAAATAGAAACCATTGTAAATAAAATTAATACAGATGTTAATGTTAAAGAAATGGATTTAGTTTCTTTATTAAATCAAACACAACAAGTATATCATAACTATTTTAATGAAAATATTCCATTAATTTCTCAATTGTCTGCAAAGGTTGCCGAAGTTCATTATTTAAATCATAAAGAAGTTGTAGAAGTAAATATTTTATTCAACAAAATTTTGCCAGATTTAAATGAACAAATAAACACTGAAGAAAAAAAACTTTTCCCTTTTATAAAAAATCATTTAGCGCAAAAAAACGGAGAACAATTTGAATTAGAACAATTGCCTAAAACTATTCTAAATTTCGAAAAAGTTCAAAAACAAATGGCAGATGTTTTTAAAAATATATCTAAAATAACTAATAATTATTCCTTGCCTAAAGATGCTTGTAACACCTTTAAATTATTATATAATAATTTACAAGAATTTGAGCAAAATTTACATAGATTTATCCATTTTGAAAAAAATGTTCTGTTTCCTAAAGTTTTAGAAAATCTATAAATAAAAGGAGGTTACTAACTTAAATATCAAAACTAAAAAAACAAAAAAAATGAATTCATTTATACCAACGGTTGAAAAATTGCCGGAAGGACATCCTGTAAAAGTGTATTATGAGGAAAGCAATTTAATTCAAGAACTTTTACTAGAATTATACGACGCAAATCCTGTGGAAGATTTTCAGAAATATTTTAATATTTTTAATCATTTAACTACCATTGAAAAACGTTTTGTGCGAAAAGAAAATCAACTATTTCCTTATTTAGAAAAACATGGTTGGGAAGGTCCAAGTCAAGGTATGTGGTCTTTTCATGATAATTTACGTGAACAAATTCGAATTTTAAACAACTATAATGAAGAAAAAAACACAACAAAAATTATTGAAAATCTTCCCTATTTAATTGAAGGAATTAAACGATTATTAAGTATAGAAGATGCTCGTTTATTTCCAAATGCTATGGATTTGTTAGAAGAAGAAGAATGGAAAGAATTTTTTATTGGAGACGAAGAAATAGGATGGATGTTAGCTGAAAAACCAGTTCCTTACCCTACAATAGTTGAAGAAAAATACATTCATCCAAGCGAAGATTTTACAAAAAGAGATATGTCTTTTTCATTAGACAATACTTTTCATTATGATGAAGGTTATATGACTCCAGAACAAGTTAATTTATTATTACGATTTTTACCTGTTGATATTACCTATGTAGATGAAAATGATAAAGTAATATTTTACAATAGAGGCGATGATCGGGTGTTTTCTCGTAGTAAAGGAATTATTGGACGTGAAGTACGTTTTTGCCATCCACCAAAAAGTGTAGATATGGTGTTACGAATTGTAGCCGAATTTAAAGCTGGCACAAAAGATGTAGCAGAGTTTTGGTTTAATTTTAAAGGAAGAGTCATTCATATTCGCTATTTTGCAATTCGTGATAATCAGAAAAATTATAAAGGTGTAATTGAAATGTCTCAAGATGTTACAGATATTCAAAAACTAGAAGGTCAAAAACGATTGTTGGACTGGGATTAAAATTGAAAAAATACAAATGAATACGCAGCAAATAAATCCTAAAAATATTTATTATCCTCCAGGAGGAATTTTACTTTGGATTCTTATATTTTTAGAATTAATAACCTTTGGAGCAGCTTTAATTGCAATGATGGTTTATGGCAAACAAGCTCCTGAAATGTTTCATACTTCTAGGTTGCATTTAAATACAACTATTGGTACTATAAATACCATTGCGTTAATTAGCAGTGGTTTTTTTATGGCACTTTCTGTACGGTATTTTAAAGAAAATAACCTAAAAAAATCTTCCTTATTTTTAAAGTTAACCATGCTAGGTGGCGTGTTGTTTTTAGTTTTAAAAGGATTTGAATATTACGAAAAAATGGTAATTGGTTTAACCCTTGGGTACAATACTTTTTTTACATTTTATTGGTTATTAACTTTGTTTCATGTCATACATTTATTGGTTGGCTTGGTAATTTTAGCGTTTATGCAACGCGATTTAAATAAAAATAAAACCAAAGCAAAACTAGAAGATGTAGAAGCAAGTGCTGCTTTTTGGCATATGTGCGATTTAATTTGGTTATTAATTTTTCCTGTAATTTATTTAATTTTTTAACTATGGAAAAATCACTATTAGTAAAAGTATGGGTTTTGTTAGTTTTATTAACTATTTCCTCAGCATTGGTTGGTAATAATTTTCCACATTATAGATACATAATTGCTATAATTATAGGATTAACATTAGTTAAGTTTTTAGGAATTTCTTTCTTTTTTATGGAGCTTAGAAAGGCACATGCCTTTTGGAAAACAATTATTATTTTGTACTTGTTTATATTTTCAACAATAGCAATATTAATTTTTTAGATTTTTGTAATTATTATAATTTGTCTGTTCGAGCGCAGTCGAGAACTATATAAAATATAAATAGGTTTCGACTGCGTTCAACCTGACACAAACAAATAGGAATATTATATTTTAATTTAAAAG
>DGOU01000109.1:0-2216 GCA_002390165.1 Lutibacter sp. UBA4458 | reverse complement strand
ACTTGAATTTGTAATTTATGTCCTTTTTTAAAGGTGTGATTTATATCTTGTAATGTTATATTTACGTCCGTTTTTTTATTAGGAATAAAAGGTTCGGGATTTGTAAAACTATTTCTAAATTTTCCTCGCATAACTTCACTACGCACCATAAAATAATAATTACTCATTTTTAAATGATTTTGCATGTCTTCTTGTTCCTCTGCATCTGCAGGAAAAACATCAATTACTTTTACAATCCAATCGGCATCTGTACCTGTAGTTGCCACTTTTAATTTGGCTTTTATTTCGCCAACCAAGGTTAAATCGTTTAGTAAAATGGAAGTTTCATAAACTAAAACATCACCACGTCTGGCAGCAAAACGTTGATCGTCTGTCATATATTTTCGAGGTGTAAATACTGTTTTTATATCTTCAGAATAAGGAACGGGTTTTTTAATATTACTAATAAACGAAATGCCAGTTTCTTTTTCTTTAGAAGATGTTAATTTCTGATTTTCAGATAAATACAAGGTTTCTTTTTCTGAATTTTTTGGTGGCCAAGTATTGTAGGATTTCCACTCTTTTTTACCAGTATCATATACGTAAGCTTCAGGTAAATCGGTATTTTTATTACCATTTCCTTTTAAAAAATGATTGAAAAATTTTGTTTCAATTTGTGTTTGAAATTTTAAGGAAATGGAATCTCCAAAATAAATATTGCCAACGCTATTTTTAACACGGCTTCTTGCCCATTGTCCGTGGCTCCAAGGTCCAAAAACTAACGTGTTATAATTATTTGGATTGTATTTTTCAATAGTTTTATAAGTGGTTAAAGCACCATATAAATCTTCCGCATCAAATTCACCACCAACAACCATAGTTGCAACATGCGATTTAATGTTTTTTAAATGTGGGATAATATTTTTTTTCTGCCAAACTTCATCGTAATTTGGATGCTCGGTTAATTCTTTCCAAAAGAAATCTTCCGTTTTATTATCATTGGATAAAGCGGGTTTATCTAATTTTTCATATTGAAAATAAGTGTCTAAATTACTTAGCGGACCGGCATCTAAAAAAAACTGATATTGATCTTTTGTTTTTAAATCTGGAATTTTATACCAAGCAGTATTTGTTGGTTCATCTTTTGGAGTTCCAAATAGTGAAGTTGCTCTAAAATAACTTAATAAATACGCTCCATTATGATGGAAATCATCAAAAAAGAAATCGCCAATACAAGCTTGTGGTGAAGCAGCTTTTAATGCAGGATGCGCGTCAATAGTAGAACAAGTAGCATAAAAACCTGGGTACGAAATTCCCCAAGTGCCAACATTTCCGTTGTTATTTTTAATGTTTTTCACCAACCAATCAATAGTGTCATAGGTATCGGAACTTTCATCAATATCTTTATTTGTTTTTTTATTCGGAATATAAGCACGCATATTGTCGTAAGTTCCTTCGCTCATCCATCGCCCGCGAACATCTTGATAAACAATAATATTCCCTTCTTTCATTAACAAAGAATTTGGACCAATACTTCTTCTAAAAGTATTAGCACCATAAGGTCTGCAACTGTAGGGTGTACGTTGCATAATAATTGGGTATTTTTTGCTTGTGTCTTTTGGAGCATAAATTACGGTAAATAGTTTTACACCATCGCGCATAGTAATGGTAGTTTCTGTTTTAGTGTAATGTTGTGGTACGTAGTTTTGTTTAGTTAAAGTTGTTGCATTGTTATTTGAACAGCTAGAAATTATGCTAATACTTAAAAGAAATACTAGTTTTAACAAAAAGTTTTTCATTGAAATGGAATTGATATCCGATAAAACTACAAATAATAATTTTTAAATAAAATTTTAGAGGTCAGAAGATATTTTCTATTACGAATACAGTAATTCTCTTTGTCCTGTCAGGTCGAGCGCAGTCGAGACCTATTTATACATTATTTTATCATTTAAAATAGATATGTAGCTATTTGCTACTGTTTCTTATTTCTTTTATTCTTAGACTTATATCAATTACGGTAAAACCGTAAACTTTTAAAATACAGGGAATAAAGTATATAAAATTTTGCCAAGTCTTTTTTTATTTATTTATATTTAGCGGGTAAAAAGATATAAACCCCAAAAATAAATTGTAAAAATGAAAGAAATAATTGCTATTAATTTTCATTAAAAATATTTTTAATAACAGTCATGCTTTTAAGGAAAAGTAGGAATTACCCACTTATTTAAAAGGAC
>DGOU01000034.1:6210-9234 GCA_002390165.1 Lutibacter sp. UBA4458 | reverse complement strand
TTAAAAAACCAAAAACCATAAAAATTATCATTGGTTTTCAACTTGTATTTATATTATTAAATAAAACCTTTAGCTTTAAATTCTAAATATTTATTAATTACGCTAACCGTTAAATTTTTGGGTTTGGTAAGTATTGCAAATATTCCTCTACTTTCTAATTCTTTTACTATTAGTCTTTTTTCAAAATCAAATTTTTCAGCAATAGTTTTATGATAAATACTTTGCACATCTTCAGCATTTTCATTTATTAAGCTATTTAATTCTGTGTTTTCAAAAAAGATAACCACCAATAAATGTTGTCTACTAATAGCCTGAAGATATGTTAATTGTCTTTTTAATGAGGAAATATGCTCAAAATTCGTGTACAATAGTAATAAACTTCTTTGCTTAATATTTCGTTTAATAAATGCATATAAATAACCAAAATCAGCATCTGTAAACTTGGTATTAACATTATAAAGGGCTTCATTTATATTATTTAAATGTGTTTTTTTATTACTTGCAGCAATAATAGTATCCACCTTTTTTGAAAAAGTAAGTAAACCGGCTTTATCATTTTTTTTAATGGCAATATTTGAAAATGCCAAAGTTGCATTAATGGCATAATCTAATAATTTTAAATTTTCAAAAGGCATTTTCATAACTCTGCCAACATCAATAACAGAATATATTGGTTGCGATTTTTCATCCTGAAATTGGTTTACCATTAATTGAGATTTTTTAGCAGTAGCTTTCCAATTAATAGTTCTTACATCGTCTCCATAAACATAATTTTTAATTTGTTCAAACTCAAGAGTGTGCCCTATTCTTCTAATTTTTTTTAGTCCAAATTCCGTTAAACGATTACCCATTGCTAAAAATTCGTATTTACGCATTTGCAAATAAGAAGGATAAACTGCAACTTTTTGATTTTGTTGAAAGGTATATCGTTTTGAAGTTAATTTTAAAAAAGAAGAAACATACACATTTAAATTTCCGAAAAAATATTCTCCTCTTTCATAAGGTGTAACTTTATATTCAAAATTGGAAGTTTCTTTACTTTCTATTTCTGCTAAAATTTCAAAATCTCTTTTTTGAAACTGTTCAGGCAATTCATCAATAATTTTAATTCCAACTTTAAAATTATATTTGTTTTTAACGGATATAGGAATTTTATTTAAGTCGGAATTAGAAAATTTATCTCCCAAAATTCTACTTGCTTCTATTCCTTGTTTTTTATGAAAAAGCAAATAAACATCTGTAAAAAACAAAACACCTAAAATGGTTGCCATAAACCAGGCAATAGTATAGAAAATTTGAAACCAAAACGAAATTAAAAAAACAATTACAAGCACACTTAAATACTTAAAAAACCGCTCGTGTATGTATAAATTTCTAATAATATTCATTTTTAATATTTCTATTCTATCTTAAGTTTTCAGTTGCAAACACTTTAAAACTCTATGCAATAAAACCTAGTTACTTAAATTTTACATTGTTATATTCAACTAACCTTTAATCTTTAAACTTTATTCTTTAAATTTTATCTTGGCACTTCTACCGATTGAATTATCATTTCAATTACCTTATCGGTAGTCATTCCTTCCATTTCTCGTTCTGGAGTTAAAATTAAACGATGACGCAACACTGGTTTAATAACTTTTTTAATATCTTCAGGAATTACAAAATCTCGTCCATTAATTGCTGCAAAAGCTTTTGAAGCATTTAAAATAGCTATACTTGCTCTTGGTGAACCGCCAAGGTTTAAATGAGGATGATTACGTGTTTTAATCACTATCTGAACAATATAATTCATTAATTTTTCTTCTATAAGAACATCAAAAATCTGACGTTTATAACTTTTTAATTCTGCTTCTTTAATTATAGTTTCTATTAAATTTTTAGGTGGTATTCCTTTTCTTTCTTGATGTGTTTTTAAAATTAAATACTCTTCATTTTCCTTTGGATAACCAACATCAATTTTGAATAAAAAACGATCTAATTGAGCTTCTGGCAGTGCATAAGTACCTTCTTGTTCTATCGGGTTTTGAGTTGCCAACACCATAAAAGGTAAATCCATTTTATAGGTAATTCCATCCATAGAAATTTGCCTTTCGTCCATAACTTCAAATAGTGCAGCTTGCGTTTTTGCTGGAGCACGATTTATTTCATCAATTAAAACTAAATTAGAAAAAATAGGTCCTTTTTTAAATTCAAAATCACTTGTTTTCATATTTAAAACCGAAGTTCCTAACACATCACTTGGCATTAAATCTGGAGTAAATTGAATTCGTCCAAAACCTGTTTCAATGGTTTTAGCCAATAATTTTGCCGTAATAGTTTTAGCAACACCCGGAACACCTTCAATTAGTACATGTCCATCTGCCAATAAGGCAACCAACAATAAATCAATAAAATCATTTTGTCCTATAATTATTTTACCTAATTCAGATTTTATATTAACAACTGCTTCTTTTAATTTTTCTAAATCAATTCTACTATTAAAATTCACATCCTTATTTTCCATTGAAATTGTTTTTAAATTTTTCTATAAGCTTATTTAATTCTATTAATTCTTTATCTGTAATTGTATTTTTTATTTGAATTTGAGTAATTTTTGTAAATAATTTTGATACAAATTCCACATTATTATTACTTTTGCTCGCTAATTTTTTATAAAAATCATTATTTAATTTAGCTGTTGAAATATTAAACGTACTTCTAATATATTCCAAAAAATAAGTAATTTGTTGTTCTGCAATGTTTTTATGATCTTGATTTTCAAAATACATATTTGCAATAGTTTGGGTAAATGCTAAAGATTGATTTTTTAAAGGTGCAAGAATAGGAATACTTCTTTGCTTCCGTTTTCCTTCAAAAATTAGGAATAAAAGTAATCCAATTAGCACAAAATAATATGCATATTTAAGTGATTTAGAACTTAATAAATAATGCATTGGCGATTTTATTTTTGATTTACCTGATTTATAATAAGCATCCCAAATAATAGGAATATCCGACCTAATATAAGATAAAACATTTGCT
>DGOU01000034.1:5299-6064 GCA_002390165.1 Lutibacter sp. UBA4458 | reverse complement strand
TCTATTTTTTTAAAAACCTGATTATTAAAATCTCTATCAAAAGTGAATTCTTTATTTTTAAAAGCTTTATTTTTAAATTTGAAGAATACTTTTTCTTTAAAATTTTCACTTATAATCCTTTTCGTTTTAAAGCCTAAGGTATCTATATTTATTCCGTGAGTTGCAATAAAAACATCATTACCTCTATTTACAAACTTCATTAATCGCTCAAACTCTTCTTTTCCAAAATTTATGGCTTCATCTGCAAAAAAATAAGTGCCAATAATGGAAGTATCTTTTAAATAAAGAAATGGTGGTTGGTAGCTTTTTATAATATTAGTTGATGGAAATAGTTTAGGTAATTGTTTATCTAAAATAAAAGTGCCGTATGGAATTTTATGTGTACTTACATAACTTGGAAACCAGTTTATTTTCTTTTTTTCCGTGCTTTTAATATAAATAAAGCACAAAATAAGCACTACAAAAGCCGCAATATATATTTTAGATTTTCTATCCAATTTTTTGATTATTTATTTCTTTTTCTAAACTATTAAAGTCTAGTTTAACCAAACTGAATTGCGATTCGTTGATTTTAAAATTCCCATACCATACAAAATCGTACAATCTTGTTATACTTTTAAATTTTTCTTTAATTCTTTTTTCAGAAAGTTCTTTAATATAATCTTCGTTTGTTTTCTGTATTTCCCATTTAATAAGTTCAATTTCTGTTAATTGCTTTAAAATTTTTAAATAAAAATACCGAATAGCCAAACGATAATTCTGATC
>DGOU01000034.1:0-5247 GCA_002390165.1 Lutibacter sp. UBA4458 | reverse complement strand
ACAATATTTTTATTTTGAGCATTTGAAATTACCCATTTAATGTTAACCTTAATAAAAAACTTGATTATTAAAAATAAAACAATCGCAGCAACCAAATAAGGCAAAGCCATTAATATATTTGCAAAAATTCCTTTGGCATATTTTACTCCAAATATCCATTCTAAAAACCGTAAAAATTGTCTTCCCATCCAATTAAAAAAACGCTCTAAAAAAGTAGGTTCTTCTTTGGCAATAGATTCTTCATAATCAAAATTTTTATCTACTTTATAAGCATTTAAATCTTGAGAATTAATTTTTTTTGGTACAATACTGGTAGTATCATTTTGTATTACTATTTGTTTTTCCTGTGAAAACACAACAAATGAAAACAGTATTAAACTATAAAAAACGACCTTTTTAACCATTAAACTCTAGTTATTTGCGCCTAAATTATCAATTTTTTCTAAAGTTCCAGTTAGGTTTTTTTGTTCATTTAAATCAAAATAAATAAAAACAGTAGAAATTAAAGGAATAGAATATAAAATAAATTGAAATATATACGAACCAACATTTAATGCTAAATAAATTGGGTCTTTAAACGTTTCAAAAAAAGCTGTTGGGTCTTCATTTCCCATCATAGTTCCCATTTTTACAAACTGATAAATAAGTGTTGGAATTGAAAAAACTTGTCCTAACAATCCAACTAAAATCCAAACTACTATTAAAACACCAAAAGTATTCCACCATTCTCCTTTTATTAATGTAAAAGATTGAGAAAAGGAATCACCTACACTTCTGTTTTCAAAAACCATAATAGAAGTTGCTAAAGATAATACTGTACCTAAATAAATTCCGGGAATGTAACAAAATACTGCTCCAAAAACTGTAACCACAGTTATAAGAACTCCTAATCCTAAAAATTTCCAAACATTTTTATAAACTTGGTTTTTTACTTCATTAAAATCTGGTTTTCCTCTAGTATCAATATACGATTTAATAAAAAATAAGGAAGCCATAGATAATAAGGAATACAACATTATATAGACAAACATTAAAGAAAACATCCAAGAAAATAATTTAGAAAAAATGCCTCCAGGGTTATTAGATAACGATTTTGAATTACTAAACACATCGGATATTGCCAACATATAAAATACTAAAACTGCTGCCGCCATTAAAAGCACAGGCCCAACTATTTTTACAATAGTTAAAAAATAGCTTTTCCAATTTTGGCGGATAAAAGCAAAGGTATCTGTTATTATTGCTCCTAAATCTCTTTCTTTTTTAAATTCTATAAAATTATTTTCTTCCATTTTTTTGTTGTTTGGTTAGTTTTATGGGATATATTACATAGTAATATACAATTAGTAAAAGGGATAAACTTATTATTAATATTGCCAATAAATTTGGCATTTCTGTATGTCGTGTCACAAAGCCTTCTAAAAATCCGGCAATTATAAAAAATGGGATAGTACTTATCATGATTTTAAGGCCTGCTTTAAAACTTCTTTTAAAAGATTCTAATCTAGTATATGTTTTTGGAAACAATAATCCGTTTCCTAAAACCAAACCAGCGCAACCAGCAATAATTATTACAGAAATTTCAATGGTTCCGTGTAACCAAATAGTTCGTGAAGATTCCCATAAAAGACCTTTTTCGTAAAAAAAGTAAGTGAAAGAACCTAACATAATTCCATTACGCATTAATACAAATAAAGTTCCCACCGAAAAAAGCATTCCATAAACAAAAGCCATCATTGCTACTTTAATATTATTAATGGTAATTACTAAAAATGCCGTGGTTTCACTCATACTTTTATAAACTGCCATTGCATCCCCTTTTTCAATATTAGACAGCGTCATATTCACATAATTATCGCCTAAAATTAATCTAACAAAATCACCACTTTCAGAAGCAGAATACGCTCCAACAATGGCAAAAAACAAAAAAGTGATAAAAGAGATAAGCAATTGTTTATGATACTTTGCAAACTCTAAAGGAAATTCTGTTTTAAAAAAAGATAGTAATCTATTTTTACTTTCTTTCTTAGTTTTATATATTTTTTGATGTGCTTTTGCTGCAATGCTATTTAAATAAAACGCTGTATTACTATTAGGATAAAATGTTTTTGCATAACTTAAATCTTCCGTAATTTCAATATATAAGTCAGAAAGTTTATTGGGTGAAAGTGCCGTTTTTTTATCTAAAACATCTTCAAACAATAGCCATTTTTTTTTATTTTTTTTTACAAACGATGCTTCACGCATTTTTTATATTTTTGTGATTACAAAACCAAAAACTAAATTATTATCATTTTGGTAAACGAATGTAAAAAATCCAATTGTATCAACCAAAAAGTTAAGAACTAAAAATGGATAATTTTCAAATTGAGACTGCTCAAAATATTAGAATTCGTCAAAATGCAGCTACGGTAAGTGATCGGATTTTAGCTTTTTTAATTGATATATTTATTATTGCTGGATATGGAATTTTGGTTTTGTTACTTTTAAATAGTTTAGGATATAAACCTTCAAAGTCATTAATTGTAGTTTATGTACTATTTGGGTTGCCCATATTTTTATATAATTTACTTTTTGAAGTTTTAATGAATGGGCAAAGTCCGGGTAAACATTTTTTACACATTAGAGTAACCAAAATTGACGGATCTAAACCTACTTTTGGAAGTTATTTAATACGATGGATGTTACGTTTAGTGGATATTAGCATGGCTTCAGGATCCGTAGCGTTACTTACCATTTTATTAAATGGTAAAGGGCAACGGTTAGGAGATTTAGCTGCAGGAACTACCGTAATATCTGAAAAAAAACAAATTACTATTAACGACACTTTAAATGTAGATTTAAAAGAAAATTATATCCCTTCATTTCCACAAGTAACCTTACTAAATGATACCGATATACAAACTATTAAAAATTTATATACTACTGCATTAAAGAAGAAAAATTATACAACAATAAATGCATTGAAAGATAAAATTATAGAACTCACCTATATAAAAACTAATTTAAAATCTGTAGATTTTGTTGATATCATAATAAAAGATTATAACTACTATACACAAGAAATGTAATGGAAATTTTTGAAATTTTAGATATTTTAGGAACGTTTGTATTTGCAATTTCTGGTGCTTTAGTTGCAATACGAAAAAAAATGGATCCTTTTGGTATTTTTATAATTGGTTTTGTTACTGCTGTTGGCGGAGGAACTTTAAGGGATATACTAATTGGTCAACAGCCTGTAGCTTGGATGCAAAATATGCAATATATTTATGCTATAATTTTTGCAGTTGTTTTGGCAATTTTATTTAGAAGTAAAATAAAATATTTAAGCAAATCTCTTTTTTTATTTGATACCATTGGTTTAGGAATTTTTACTATAATCGGAACAAAAGTGGGTATAACCTTAAATTTTAATCCTTTAATTTCTATTGCGTTAGGCACAATGTCCGGAGCATTTGGTGGTGTTATTCGCGACATTTTATGTAATGATATTCCTATTATATTTAGAAAAGAAATTTATGCTACTGCCTCTGTTTTTGGTGGCATAACTTTTATTATTTTAAATCACTTTAATTTACCTCAAAACATCACTTATTTTATTACGGTTAGCATGGTAATTGCAATTCGTTTGATTGCTGTAAAGTTTCATTTATCTTTACCTACATTTTATTCAAAATAATCATGAATTATTCTGATTTTAAATCCGCTGTTTCTATTATTAAAAAATTACCATTAGGTGGCTTAGATGCACAATTTAAATTGGCTCCTTCAATTAGAAAACCCTACACCAATGACTTAATCAAGGCTATATCTCCAAAAAAGTCAGCAGTTTTAGCATTATTCTATCCAAGCAAAACCGGTAAAACCGAATTTCTTTTAACTTTAAGAGCTAATTATAAAGGAGTTCATGCTTCTCAAATAAGTTTTCCGGGAGGTAAATTTGAAGAGTCAGATATTAATTTAACACATACAGCTTTAAGAGAAACTAATGAAGAAGTAGGAATTGCTATAAAAAAAATAAATATTTTTAAGCAATTAACTAATGTTTATATTCCACCTAGTAATTTTTTAGTAACACCAATTATGGGTTTTTTATCTACTACTCCTAAATTAATTTTAAATAATGAAGTGGAAAAAGTAATACCTGTTACCATTAAAGAATTATTAGCTGACCAAGCTATTTCAACTGCCACAGTTACCACTTCTTATGCTAAAAAAATGGAGGTTCCTTGTTTTATCCTTAATAAAACTGTTGTTTGGGGAGCCACAGCAATGATGCTTAGCGAAATAAGAGAACTACTAAAAAAAGTATGACATTTTTTTGTAAATTTGTCGCTCATTCAAATTAAACCAACCACATGCCAATATTTAAAAGGAATCCTTTTGGACATATTTTATTTTTAAAAAAATGGCTTATTAGAATTTTAGGTGTTATATCTCATGGCAGATATCGCCGATTTAATAAACTTCAAATAGAAGGTTCTGAAATAATTAGAGAACTACCAGATACAAATGTGCTTTTTGTTTCTAATCATCAAACCTATTTTGCCGATGTTGCAGCTATGATGCATGTTTTTAATGCTGCATTAAAAGGAAGAGTAGATTCCTTAAAAAATATTGGTTATATCTGGAGCCCTAAACTGAATATTTATTTTGTAGCGGCAAAAGAGACTATGAAATCTGGTTTATTACCAAAAATATTTGCTTATGCTGGTTCCGTTTCTATTGACAGAACGTGGCGTAGTGCTGGTAAAAATGTAAATAGACAAGTAAAAATGTCGGACATAAGTAGTATTGGAAACGCTTTAAATGATGGTTGGGTTATTACATTTCCGCAAGGCACTACCAAACCTTTCAATCCAATTAGAAGAGGCACTGCACATATTATCAAAACTTATAAACCAACTGTTATACCAATAGTAATTGATGGATTTAGACGATCTTTTGATAAAAAAGGATTGATGATTAAAAAACGAAATGTTCTACAATCTATGGTGATAAAAAAACCAATGGATATTGATTATGAAAATGAAACGGTAGATGAAATTGTAAAAAAAATTGAATTAGAAATTGAACAAGATCCATCTATGTTAAAAGTAATTCCTCCAGAAGTTTATAAAAAATCTGAAGAAGAATTAAATAAGAAAAGAACTTTTTGGGATGTTTACTAAAGCTTTGTTGCTAAAAAACGTAAATTAAAAGCCGACTTTATATAAAAAATAGATTTATTATTTTATAAATTATTCC
>DGOU01000147.1 GCA_002390165.1 Lutibacter sp. UBA4458 | reverse complement strand
ATTTAAACTACTATTTTCTACCGATAATTTATCTAAGGTATCGGTTAATTTTACTTCGGTATTAATATCAATTCCTAAAGTAATATTCAACATTTTATAGGCAATATCTTTTAACTTTTTAGTTTTAGATAGTTGGCTATTTATAGTTGCTAGGGTTATTTTTAATTGTTCTACATTTTCTTCTTCTGTTAATCCGTTTAAATATATTTGATTAGTATCGTGAAGATTTTTTTCTAACGTTTTTTTATTTTTTTCTAAAATTTGAATACTTTCTTCGCTTAAAAGCACATTTCCGTAGGCATTAATTACAGCTTCTCTTACTCCTAAATCAGTTTTTTCTTTGGCATTTTTTGAAATTTTTAAATAGGTTTTAGCCGATTGTAAACCAACTAAATACGATCCGTCAAAAATTAGTTGTTTAACGGTTGCAGTAGCATTCATATTTTGTTTAGTACCAAAAGCAATTTCGGTAAATTCCCCTGGGTTACCGCCAAAAAATTCCGCAGGTATTAAAGAAACCTGTTGTTTAATCCAATTTTGGTAGGCAATTTCAGCATTAATGTGTGGTAACCCAATAGTTGTAGTTTCCCATTTTTTCTTTTTTGCAGCTTCAATATCTCTAGATGCATTAATAGATGCATAGCTGTTTTTTAGCGCATAACTTATTGCTTCTTTTAGGGAAAGCGATTTACTTTCTTGAGCAAAGCTAGTAAAGCTAATTAGGATGGTTAAAGTTATTATTATTTTTTTCATTCTTAAACTATAGTTTTTCTAATTGTTTTTCTAAAATTTCTATTCCTTTTTTGGTTGCAATTGCTCTAGTATGATATGTTAAAGCGTCTATTTCTAATTGATTAATGGTTCTGTCTTCATTAGTAAATAAGTTTGGGTCGTGTACACTAAATACCAAAGAAAAATAAAAACGAGTAGTAATATTGATGTTTAAATTATTGCGATATAAACCTTCTTGAATTCCTTTTTTAAGGTTTTGTGATATGCAATCTTTAAACATTGCAAATTCATTATTTATTACTTTTTTAAAGGTTTCTGGATAGTATTTTTGAAGTTGAAACATTGGAGATTCTCCTGAGTTTTGAAGCAAATCTTTAAACATTTTCTTTATTTCAAAATTTTCTTCAATAGCATTAAATCCTTTGTTGCAAATAGTCGTAACTTCAGTGTGAATGGCTTCATGGAAAAAACTTAAAGATTCATCTACCAACTGTTCTTTGTTTTTAAAATATTTATAAATGGTTTTTTTAGATATAGCCATTTTGTTGGCAATATCATCCATAGTAGTACTTTTAAAACCAAATTTTAAAAATATTTTAATAGATTTTTTTAATATTTCACATTTCATGAAATGGTGTTTTTTTTTATTTTTGAAGTGCAAATATACAAAAGGAAACTTAAAACACAATAAAAGTTTTTTAAGTTTATTTTAAATATTACTATGTTATAATAATGAATTTGACTTAACAATTAAAACTAAATAAGTTTTCTTAATTCAATTAAGGTTTTGTAAGCGCCATCAACGGTAAATAAACGTAGAATCCAATTTGGCATTGTGGGACCGGGGTAAAAGGAAGATTGATAAATAATTTTCACTTGTTTATCGCTTATTGGTATTAGTATCCATAAGCCTGTTAATTTTTTTGTAATTCGTTTAATTCCTTCTATGGGAGGTGTGTAATTTGAAATTCCAGCCAAAGTAATTTTAATAATTTTTTTGGATTTAATAATTTTTTGATAAAAAGGCATATCTCTATTTTTCAAAGGCCAAGGAACTTCAGATACTAGGTAGATATATTTTTCATTTTCATTTATTATTTTTAAGGTTTTAGACACAATCACATTTGACATCCATTGCGTATAACTTTCTGTATTTGTAACTATATTTAATACGGAATCAATAGTTTTGTTTACTATCATTTCTGCTTTAAATTCAACAATTCCAGTTTTTTCAATTTTTCTGGTATGGATTGTAATTCCATTACTGTTTTTTCTAAGATTCCAATTAATATCTTGAGCTTT
Organism: Lutibacter sp. UBA4458; assembly: GCA_002390165.1. GTDB lineage: Bacteria > Bacteroidota > Bacteroidia > Flavobacteriales > Flavobacteriaceae > Lutibacter. Next base: position 2,201 of record DGOU01000147.1, on the reverse strand, counting down.
AATTAAATTGAAACTAAAAAAAAATAGAATTAAGATAAGTAGATTTATAAAATTCTTCATTATTAAGAATTTTAAAGGGATTTGTTTTTATACATTTCAATATTTTTCATAGCTAAATGCTTACCAATTTCTACCAATTCTTCAGCTTTGTAAAAATCAAAAATACCACAAGTTTTTCTAGATATATTTATTAATACATCTAGTTGATATACTTTTAGTGTTAATTCGGATAACTGGTTAGACATTAATCCAATAGTTTTATTAATAAGATTAAAGTAACCAAATTTTTTAGTAGCATGTTTTAGTTTAATATTGTTTAGTTGCTTTTGAAAATCATTAATTTTTTTTTGATAAATAGATTGATTAGTTTCTTTTTCTTTGGGAGGTATATTTGGTTTGTAAACAGGTACATCAGCATTTACATGAAATACAACTAAGATATCATCTTTATTCCTTTTTACGTGTTTTATAGGGATGTTATTAATAACACCGCCATCTACAAGTACTGATTTTTCTTTTTTAACAGGAACAAAAACTGTTGGAATTGAAATAGATGCTCTTATAGCTTCAAAAATATCACCAGATTTAAAAACAAATTCTTTGTCATTAATAATATCTGTTGCCACAGCAGCGTAATTTATTTTAAGATCTTCAATGTTTTTATCAGGAATAAATTCTTCCATTTTTTTAAAACTTTATCTCCTTTTATTAAGCCTTGAGCGCTAAATGTAAAGTCGAGAAGTTTAAAAATATCTATTTTGTGAAGCGAATACATCCATTCTTTATATTCCTGCATTTTTCCAACAGCATAAATACCACCAACTAAAGCTCCCATAGAAGTTCCAGAAATGGAACTAATTTCATATCCTTGATGTTCTAATTCTTCTATAACTCCAATATGAGCAATTCCTCTTGCGCCTCCTCCAGACAAAACCAATGCTACTTTTTGTTTCATTTTATGTTACGTTTACATTTTATAATTGATAAAGATAGGTGCTATTTTTTTAAATTATAAATTTGCTTTTTTACGAATTGAGCCCAATCATGATAAGATTTTGATTTATCGAATAAGGTGTAACTAATTGGCTTGCCTATTTTAACTTTTATGGTTTTGTTTCTTTTATTAAATATTTCATGTGGCAACAATACCAATTCCAGGTTTGTGCTAATTCTCAAGGTTTTTCTTGTGATGTAAATAAAATAAAAGAGTAGAGAATTTTTTCCATAGAAATAAAAAGGAACGATATTTCGGTGGTATACAATTGCTTTTTTTATAAATCCTTTTTGCCATTTATTATCCTCAATTTTTCCTTTTTTTATTCTTGAGACAATGCCAGCAGGGAAATGAGTAATGGGTAAATCTGAATTAAATAGTTTTTCTAGTTCTAAAATATTTGCCTTTGAATTTGCACCGAAAACATTTACTGGAGCAATTATTGATTTTACTTGTGGTATTAGCATAAAAACATCATTACCAATAGCTTTAAAAGAACCGTATTTATTGGCAACTGTATTTGTTAACGTTAACCCATCAACAAAACCAAAAGGGTGGTTTGCTACAAAAAAACATTTTCCGTTCTCTGGCAGATTTTCAATTCCTTCAATTTTAATGTTGATGTTCAATTCATCAATTACCTTAGATAAGAAGTTAGCTCCTTTGTAATTAGAATATTTTGTTAGTATTTGATTTAAATCATCTTGCCTTATTATTTTTTTTATCCAATTGACACAAAAATGAGGCAAACGCTTCAGTAATTTTGAATTGCTTTTTTGTATTTGCACGTCTAAATCTATATATTTCAAAGCAGTAAAATATTATTTCAACAGTTCGTTATACTCCTTAATTGCTTCTTTGGCTGCGTTTTCACCTAATTTAATTAGTTCATCACCTTTATAAAAGTCAAAAGTGCCAGCAGAATCTTGAGGTAAATTAATAACAATATCTGGTTGATGTTTATCTATATTCTCTTTTGTTAGTTTATGAATCATGGTATGTGTGGCTAAATTTAGAAGAGAAAAATATCCTAAGCTTTTTTTATCACCAGAGCTAATTAATTTACTAATATTGTTTACTAAACCATCTATGGTATTATTGCCTTGATTTTTTCCATCTATTAATTTTGGAGTTTTAATTTTCCCTACTTTTTCTCCATATAAATTAACAACAATCAGAATGTCATTATTTTTTCGTACTACATACT
>DGOU01000006.1:10281-14241 GCA_002390165.1 Lutibacter sp. UBA4458 | reverse complement strand
AACTTTTAAAAAGGAAAAAGAAACAGAAATTATTCAGCCTAAAATATTAGATTACAAAAATAAATTAAGTTTTGAATATGCAGGCGCTGCAGGTGGCTTTATGGATAAATATGGCTATCCTTTTTGCAGAGGAAGAATGTTTAATACAATTGAAAAGGATAATGGGCAATACAATGATATAAAAGAAATATTTTGGGCTTCTGGTGCTTGCTTTTTTATCCGTTCAAAAACATATTTTGAGTTGCACGGATTTGATGAAGATTATTTTGCGCATCAAGAAGAAATTGATTTATGCTGGCGTGCACAAAATTTAAATAAAAAAATAAAATATGTTGGTAATTCCACTATTTATCATGTTGGCGGAGCAACTTTAGAAGAAACTAATCCAAAAAAAACTTTTTTAAATTTTAGAAACAGCCTTTTTACTTTGGTTAAAAACCTTCCAAAAAAATCTTTATTTCCCATTATTTTTACTCGTTTGATTTTAGATGGAATTGCAGGAATTAAATTTTTACTAGAATTAAAACCAATGCATACTTTTGCCATTATAAAAGCGCATTTTAGCTTTTATAAAAATCTAAGTAAAATGCTTAAAAAACGAAATGGAAATAATCAGAAAACAGATTATTATATAGTTAAAAATGTAGTTTGGAATTATTTTATTTTAAGTAAACGAAAATTCGAAGATTTTACAATAAAGTAGCATCTCCTAAGCCTTCTCGCAATACTTCAAACTTACCTTCCGATAAATTAATTACTGTGGATGGAATATTTCCCCCAAAACCTCCATCAATTACTATATCCACTTTATTTTGCCATTTTTCATAAATTAGTTCGGGATCTGTAGTGTATTCCAATAAATCATCTTCATCATAAATAGATGTTGAAACTATTGGGTTTCCTAATTTTTCAATTAGCGTACGTATAATATTGTTATTAGGAATCCTAATTCCTACTGTTTTTTTATTTTTAAACGACTTTGGTAAATTACTATTACCTGGCAACACAAAAGTAAACGGACCAGGAAAAGCTTTTTTTAAAATTTTATACGTTGGCGTATCAATTTGTTTAACATAATCCGAAAGGTTGCTTAAATTGTTACAAATAAATGAAAAATTAGCTTTACTAAGTTTTACGCCCTTTAATTTAGCTATTTTTTCCATAGCTTTAGTATTGGTAATATCACAACCAACACCATAAACCGTATCCGTTGGGTAAATAATAAGTCCACCTTTTTTTAATACTGCAACTACTTTATCTATAGCTTTTTCGTTAGGATTTTCTTCATATATTTTAATTAATTCTGCCATAAACTCAAATTTAAACAAATTCCATAAAAAAACCTGCAAAAGCAGGTTTTTTTATAATTCAGTTTTTATCAATTAACCTAAATCCTTCTCCATGAATGTTGAGTATTTCAACATTTTCATCTGGTTTTAAATACTTACGAAGTTTGGCAATATAAACATCCATACTTCTAGAAGTAAAGTAGTTATCATCGCGCCAAATTTTTGTTAAAGCAAGTTCTCGTGGCATTAAATCGTTTTTATGTTGGGTAAGCATTTTTAATAATTTACTTTCTTTTGGTGATAGTTTTAATGCCTCGCCATGATCAAAAGATAAATGACGTAATTTAGAATTAAAATGAAATTTACCTATTTCAAATTCAAAAATTTCTTCTTCTTTACTTTCTTCCCCTTCTTTTCGCTGCATAATTGCTTTTATTTTGTACAATAATACTTCTGAATCAAAAGGTTTATTTAAATAATCGTCTGCTCCTACCTGATATCCTTTTAAAACATCTTCTTTCATAGTTTTAGCAGTTAAAAATATAATTGGTATTTCGGTATTAGTTGTACGAATATCTTGTGCTAATGAAAAGCCATCTTTACGAGGCATCATAACATCTAAAATACACAAGTCATAATCATCATTTTTAAACATTATTAATCCTTCTAAGCCATCTTTAGCTAAAGTAACATTATAATCGTTTAAAGCTAAATAATCTTTTAAAACCGTTCCAAAATTTGGATCGTCTTCTACTAATAAAATTCTTTTATTATCCATAATTTTAAGTTCTTATATCAAAGGTAATTTAACAAAAAAAGTACTTCCATTTCCTTTTTCGCTTTCTACATAAATTTCTCCTTGATGAATTTCTACTATTTTTTTAACATATGCAAGTCCTAAACCATGACCTTTAACATTATGTATATTTCCTGTTTCTTCTCTATAGAATTTTTTAAATATATTTTTTTGTACACTTTTATTCATCCCAATTCCTTTATCTGCAATTTTTAATATAATGTTTTTAGGGGAATTTTCCGTACTAATTGTAATTTTTGGAGCATCATTTGAATATTTAATGGCATTATCTAACATATTTACTATAATACTCTCCATATGAAACGGGTTTGCCAATATTTCTGTGGAATCGGCATTCAAATTTAATTTAATATATCCCCCACTATTTTTTATAAGCAAATCTACATGAGTAATGGCTTTCTTTAATAAGTCGTGTACATTTACTTTTTCCTTACTAACATCTAACTGATTCTTCTCTAATTTTGATATTCTTAAAACATTTTCAACCTGAGCATGCATCCGTTTGTTTTCATCTCTTATCATTTGTACATACCTAATCACTTTATCATTATCATTTATAATTTTAGGATTTTTTATGGCATCTAATGCTAAATTGATAGTTGCAATTGGTGTTTTAAACTCATGCGTCATATTATTTATAAAATCTGTTTTTATCTCTGATATTTGTTTTTGCTTAACCAACTGGTATAAAGCGGTAACAAATGATAAAATAATAATTAAAATAAAGAAAACGGATAAGGTTAACATAGTTGAAATAGAGGATAATATGAAGTTTTTCTTTTTAGGAAAAGTAACATATAATTGATAGTTGCTTTTACCTTCAGCATCCATAAACATAGGTACTTTATAACTTTTACCTTCTTCTTTTCTAAAATAACCCGATTTTACTTGTGTGGCTAAACCGTTACTGTAAATACCATATTTAAATTTGGTGTTTATTCCTCTTTTTTCAAGTTCTTGAGTTAACCTAATGGTTAACTCTCTATTGCTTACTCTTTTATTAATGGGTAATTTATGAGTAATTATATCAAAATAACGTTCTAAATATGCCTTTTCTGCACTTTTAAATCTACTTAATTTAACGTACGTTTCTTTAGGTGGATTGGATGTTTTTAAATTATCATCCATCGTTTGATTTTTAACTACTACTACCTTTTCTTTACTAAATATTTCTTTGAAATTTATGGAATCATTATCAAAAAATTCCGTTGGAATTTTATAATTTGCTTCTATTATACTTTGCGAATAGGTAAACTTTTCGTTATTAGTAGTATCTATTTTTTCGTAAATAAAATTACGAACATCCGAATCTTTTAACTTTTTACCTTGTTGATATAAATTGTTTAATTTATAATAAAACTCAGAAAATTCACGAGTTTTTATTTCTTCTGAAACTTTTGCCAATGCAAATTTAACATTTGAAGTAAATTGCGCATTGGTTATCTCAATAGTATTTTTAATCCAAAATACTTGGACAAAAATAATACCTATTAAAGCAATACTCATTAAAATAGTGATGAGTAAAAATATGCGCTTTCCCATTTTTCAAATTTAAACTTTTAACATTTATAAGCTCATCAAAAGAACCAATATTAACAAAAATTTAATAATTTAACATTTATTAGCGATAATACTTACTCATTATCCGTTTTTTGCAAAATTTTATAAATGGTACTAACTTGTGTTTTTGTGCTTTCTATATTATTATTTTTAATTATAAAATTGGCTTTTTCAATTTTATAATCATCCTTTATCTGGTGTTTCATTCTTGCTTTAATTTCATCCTCAGAAAATCCATCTCTTAGTTTAAGTCTTTTAATTTTAGCGTTATAATCGGCAATAACCGTAATTACA
>DGOU01000006.1:2725-10181 GCA_002390165.1 Lutibacter sp. UBA4458 | reverse complement strand
TTTTTATAAACCTTATCTCCAAAAATATTAATTATTTGAAGTTTTAATTCTTTATTTGTATTCATTAACTTTTTAGCTTCAACATCTGCAATATATGTTGCAGCCCCAATTTCTTTAAAAAACTGTAAAACTGTAGTTTTTCCGCTTCCTATTCCTCCTGTTAATCCTATTATTTTCATTTTTGAATAAAGAATTCTATTCTACTTGGATTTATTTTAAGGGTTGTTATTAAATCGCTTTTTTGTTTAATTATTGGAGTTAAAAATTGAATTAAAGTATCCTTTTTATATTGGTTGAAATCATAAACAATAAGTACACTCTTACTATTTATTTTGGTGTAATTTGTTAATCCGGTTTGATAAACAACTTCTACTTCTTTTGGTAAAGTATTAACTTTTATATTTTTAGGCTGGTTAATTATACTAACTGGTATAGTAAACCTACCTTCTGTAAATTTATCTACTTCACCAGTAATTTTTACCTTTTTAGCACTCATTAAAATATGCTCACTTTTTACTGGTAATTTCAAATTAGAAAAAGCACTTATATTTTTATTAATTCCATTTAATTTAACGGGTAACATTTCAATTTTATTTATGGAATCTATATATTTTTCTGGTCCAGTAATAGAAACAGAATCTGGACTTATTTTTAGAGGTTTTGTTAAACCAAATCCTAATTTAAATTTTAAATCAATAGAAGGAACTACTACCACCTTTTTAGTTTTATTGACTCCTAAATCTAATAAAATAGAATCCGTTAAAACTCTTACAATTTCTGTTTCACTAGGTAATTGTGAATTAATATATGTTATTTGCAAGTTGGGCAAAAGAATATAATTGGACTTAGTTTTTCGCAAATTTGCTAAGCTTAAATTAACTGTGTTGTTCCAAATTTTATATCTTAAAAGTGAAAATCCTGGTGCTTTTAAAGCAACTGCTACATTTTTAGCTGGTTTATTTTGAATTAACTTATTTGCTGGTAAATTTTTATAATTTATTCTAAAATTAGCAGTGCTTGTGTAGGTTTTAGACAACTCCATTAATAACCATATAATAGAAGTTAATACTAAAAAAACAGCAAACTCTTTAATTTTCTGCTTAGTAGCACTTGAAATACCGGATGATTTTGAAATATTTTTCATTTTTTTAATAAAAACTTAAATATACAAAAAAAGTGAGCGGTTTCGCTCACTTTTAATTAGAAGTAATTCTTCTTAATTTTATTTTTTTGGAGATAAATATTTTTTACTTAACTCCATAGAAATTGAAGATCTTTCAAATTTAATTTTCCCTGCACCAGTTTCAACAATAACCGTGTTGTCTTTTTCAACAATATCTATAATTTTGCCGTGAATACCACTAGTGGTAATTACTTTATTCCCTTTTGCTAATGTAGTTTGGAATTTTTTCTCATTTTTTTGACGTTTCATTTGAGGTCTTATCATAAAAAAGTAGATTACCACAAACATTAATAAAAATGGTAACATACTAGTTAAAGAGCTTCCTCCATCTGCTTGTAAAAATATAGTGTTATACATATATCTAATTTTAAAATTTATTTTTCTTGATTAATTATTTCTTTTTTGGGGTTACATTACCTGTAACTCTTATTATTTCAGAAACATTTTCTGTGTTGGTTTTTAACGTAATAGATTTGTTTTGTTTACCATGTTTTCCTCTAGAATTAAACACAAATTTTAATTTAGCTGAATCTCCTGGTTTAATTGCTTCTTTAGGCCAAGAAGGAACTGTACAACCACAAGAAGCTCTTGCTCCTGTAATAACTAAATTTGCTTTACCTTTATTAAAAATAGTAAAGGAACCGTCAATTTTGTCTCCTTCATTAATTGTTCCAAAATCAAATGCTTTTTTATCAAATGCAATTACAGGCATACCCATATTCATTTTAGCATCACGGGCTTTTGCAGTTTCAATATTTGAGGTTTTAACTTTTGCCGCTGCATTATCTTTACAAGACAATACTGCCAAACTAATTATAGCAATTAAAATTATAGTTGTTTTTTTCATGTTTTAAGTTTTTTGTAAAAGTATTAAATTATAATAATCCTCTACCAATTTTTTTTATTCTTTTTGATTCTGTAAAATCTTTTAAAATTTTATCTAAAACACCATTAATAAAATAACTACTTTTTTCAGTAGAATAATCTTTTGAAATTTCTATATATTCATTTATGGTAACCCTTGCTGGTATAGATGGAAACTTTAAAAACTCTGCAATTGCCATTTTAATTAAAATCATATCAATTTCGGCAATTCTTTCTGTGTCCCAATTTGGAGTTTTATCAATAACATCCTTTTCGTATTCTGTATGATTTAGTACTACTTTTCTAAATAAATCTATTACAAATTTTCTATCATCCTCATCTTTATATAAATCTTTCAACAAATAAGGTTTATTTGGCTTTAATTGCGATAAAGATTTAACAATCCAAGTATTTACAAAAGGAATATCATCAACCCAAGTTATATTTTTATCTTCAAAATAATCAGCCAGTTTATCATTTGGTGCTACAAATTCTTTAAACATTGCAACAACAAATTCTTTATCTTCATTAAAAGAAGATTCATCATTTTTAATATAATCTTGAAATAAAGAACTCTTTTTGGTTTTATTCCAAATTTCAGCGGTGTATTCTGAATCTAATTTCCAGAAATTTAATTTATTAGCAGCAACGTATTGATTTAACGAACTACTTTCTTCAATCAATTTAAATACTTGATTATCAATAAATTTTGTAGATGGATTTAATTCTTCTTTAGTAGCTAAGTACTTTTTTTTAGCAATTTTAATGTGATTTATTTCCATGTTTTTAACTTCCACCAATAATTGAAGCATCACCACATATAAATCGTACATTTTTTCAATACTTTTTAATAGGAATTTTTCTTCAATATCTAAATTATCACTTTTAGATTGCAATATTGCATATACCGATTGCATTACTTTAACTCTAATGTGTCGCCTATTAATCATATAAAGAACTTTAAAAATTTATTTATTTGTTTTGCGCAAAAATACTATATTTTTTTGAACAAACAGGTTTCCTTTTATCTTTTTTAAAACACTTTTAAATATTCTTAAAACTATATTATAATGTATTAATTGCTGTATATTCGTGTTTTATAAAAAAGCTTGTTTTTTCTTTTATGAAAGCCTTACAATATTTAAATAAATACTTTTTAAAATATAAATATAGACTGCTAATTGGCATTATTATAACTATTGCTTCAAAATTTTTAGCACTTCAAATTCCTCAAATTATTAGAGAGTCTATTAATGCTGCTGGTGATTATAAAAATGGGGTAATAACCAACTTAGCAGAAGTAAAATCGGAATTATTAATGAACATTTTGTTAATAATTGGCGCAGCACTACTTTCTGGGTTTTTCACGTTTTTAATGCGACAAACTATAATAGTAATGTCTCGTTTAATTGAATTCGATTTAAAAAATGAAATATATCAACAGTACCAAAACTTATCTCTTAATTTTTATAAGAAAAATAGAACGGGTGATTTAATGAACAGAATAAGTGAAGATGTTTCTAAGGTTCGCATGTATTTTGGACCTGCAATTATGTACACTATAAATATGTTGGTGTTGTTTGTTGTCGCTATTATTAAAATGTATCAAATAGATTCTGTTTTAACTAATTACACGCTATTACCTTTACCTATTTTATCCATTTCTATTTATGTTTTAAGTAGAGTAATTCATAAACGAAGCACCTTAATTCAGCAATATTTATCCAAATTAACTGCTAATGCCCAAGAAACTTTTTCAGGAATAAGCATTATAAAATCCTACGGAATAGAACAAAGTGCCATGCTTAACTTTAACGATTTGGCAAATACGGCAAAAGAGAAAAACATTAATTTTTATAAAGCACAGGCATTATTTTTTCCATTAATGATTTTGTTAATTGGTTTAAGTAATATTTTGGTCATTTACATTGGTGGTTTACGTTATATGGAAGGCACCATTTCGTTAGGTGTTATTGCAGAATTTATTATGTATGTTAATATGCTAACTTGGCCAGTTGCAGTTGTAGGTTGGGTTACATCCATTGTGCAACAAGCGGAAGCTTCACAAAAACGTATAAATGAATTTTTAAATCAAAAACCTGAAATTCAAAATAAAACTTTATCAAATTCTAGTATTCAAGGAGATATTGAATTTAAAAATGTTTCGTTTACTTATGACGATACAGAAATAACTGCATTAAAAAATGTTAGTTTTAAAATTAAAACTGGAGAAACCCTTGCTATTTTAGGAAATACGGGTTCTGGAAAAACAACGATAATTAACTTAATTGCTAGATTATATGATGTTACTTCTGGTGAAATTTTAATTGATAATGTAAATATTGAAGATAAAAATCTCAACGATTTACGGCAAAGTATTGGATTTGTTCCTCAAGAAGCATTTTTATTCTCTGATACTATAAAAACCAATATAAAATTTGGTAAAGATAATGCTACAGATAAAGAAATTGAACAGGCTGCAAAAGATGCCTATATTCATAAAAATATTGTTACTTTTAATCAAGGCTACAACACCTATGTTGGGGAGCGAGGTGTAACGCTTTCTGGTGGACAAAAGCAACGTATATCTATAGCCAGAGCAATAATTAAAGATCCTGAAATATTAATTTTTGACGATTGTCTGTCAGCAGTGGACACGGAAACAGAAGAAATTATTTTGAATAATTTATATAATGTTAGCAAGCATAAAACTACTATAATTATAAGTCACCGAATTTCATCGGTTAAAAATGCAGATAAAATTATAGTGCTAGATAATGGTAAAATAATACAACAAGGCTCACATAATGAATTAGTTAACAAAAACGGCTACTATAAAGTATTGTTTGAGCAACAACTTTTAGAAAAAGAAATTTAAATTTTGTGTAATTAGCAAAATAATTTTATAGATTTGTGAATAAATCTAATAAAAAGATTAATAATTTAGAAAGTTAAATATGAACGAAAAAGATCATTTAGAACAAGAAGAAATATTTTCTCAGGTTCTAAGAGCAGGAAGAAGAACTTATTTTTTTGATGTAAGAGCTACAAAAGCTGAAGATTATTACTTAACGGTTACAGAGAGTAAAAAATTCACTCATGATGATGGTTCTTTCCATTACAAAAAACACAAAATTTATTTATACAAAGAAGATTTTTCTGAGTTTAATGAGATGTTGAAAGCTGCAACAGATTATATTATTGAAGCTAAAGGAGAAGAAGTAATCTCTGAACGTCACCAAAAAGATTTTAAAAGACCTTCTGAAATTAATGAAGAAGCCGCTGACTCAAGCACAGAAAGTTTTACGGATGTGAATTTTGAAGACATTTAAAAAGTAATTTTACTTACAAAAAAAGCCGATGATTATTAAATCATCGGCTTTTTTATTTTATAATTTTCTATTAAGAAAGTACTTCGGCCACTTTATCTGCAGCTTCTTGAAATTCTGTCGCAGAAATAACATCTAAACCACTGGCATCAATTAAGTCTTTAGCTTCAGCAGCATTTGTGCCTTGCAAACGAACAATAATTGGCACTTTAATAGCATCACCCATATTTTTATAAGCATCTATTACACCTTGCGCAACTCTATCGCAACGTACAATTCCTCCAAAAATATTAACTAAAATTGCTTTTACATTAGTATCTTTTAAAATAATTCTAAAGGCAATTTCAACACGTTTTGCATCTGCTGTACCACCAACGTCTAAAAAGTTAGCAGGCTCGCCTCCAGATTGTTTAATTAAATCCATGGTACTCATTGCTAAACCAGCTCCGTTAACCATACAGCCAACATTACCATCCAAATCTACATAATTCAATCCAGCAGCATTAGCTTCTACTTCAATTGCATTTTCTTCACGTAAATCTCTTAATTCAGCTAAATCTTTATGTCTAAATAAAGCACTATTATCTAAAACCACTTTAGAATCTACAGCTAAAATTTTATTATCTGAAGTTTTTAAAACAGGATTAATTTCAAAAAGTGAAGCATCTGATTTAATAAATGCGGTATATAATGAAGTAACAAATTTTATCATTTCTTTTAATGCAGTACCAGATAAACCTAAATTAAAAGCAATTTTACGAGCTTGAAAAGGTAATAAACCTAATTCTGGATCAATTTCTTCCGTAAAAATTAAATGTGGTGTTTTATCCGCAACTTCTTCAATATTCATACCTCCTTCTGTAGAATACATTACCATGTTTCTACCTGTACCACGGTTTAATAAAACTGACATATAATATTCTTCAGTTTCTGATTCTCCTGGATAATAAACGTCTTCAGCAACTAATACCTGATTTACTTTTTTCCCTTGTGGAGGGGTTTGAGGTGTTTTCAGCATCATTCCAATCATAGTTTCTGAAATGGTTTCTACTTCCTGTAAACTTTTAGCAAGTTTAACTCCTCCTCCTTTTCCTCGTCCACCTGCATGAACTTGAGCTTTAACCACCCACCACTGAGTTCCTGTTTCTGTACTTAATTGCTTAGCAGCTTCCACCGCTTTTTTATGATTATCTGCAACAATACCTCTTTGTATTCTTACTCCAAAACTACTTAGTAATTCTTTTCCTTGATATTCGTGTAAATTCATTAGAAATAACGGTTTTATTAAATATCCACAAATGTAATCATTTTATCAAAATTTTTATTTGAATAATTAAAAAAGTTTTTCCCTTTTAAGTAATTAAAAAATAACAAAATTTATCTTTTATTAACATTTATTTAAGAGATTGTAGAGTTTTAGTTAAATATTTTTGAAGGTTATAAATTGAATTTTATTTTCATAAATGAAATATTATCTAATAGTTTCTTTCTTTTTAGTTTTTAGTATAGCCAACGCTCAACTTTCGCCTAAATCGGTGGAAGCTTTGCGAATTACAAAGTCTCCTACTATTGATGGAATACTTAATGAAAATTTTTGGCAAAAGGCACAACTTGCAAAAGATTTTGTGATGTTTCAACCTGGCGATGGAAAACCTGAACATAAAAATAAAAAAACGGTAGTTAAAATTGCTTATGATAACACGGCAATATACATTGGTGCTACTATGTACGATGATAAGCCCAATGAAATTCCTATGCAATTTAATACTAGAGATAATTTTGGAAACATAGATTTCTTTGTGGTAACTATTAATCCAGAAAATGATGGACAAAACGACTCTGAGTTTATTGTAATGAGCACAGGTAATCAGGCAGATGCTAAATTATCTTTAAATAGAGAAGATTTTAGTTGGAATGCTGTTTGGAAAAGTGCTGTAAAACTAAATAAGGATAATTGGACTGCAGAAATTAAAATTCCATATTCTGAATTGCGTTTTAATAATACAAAATCTAAAACCTGGGGAATAAATTTTAGTAGAAAAATCAATAATTTAGATGAACAATACGTGTGGAATTACGT
>DGOU01000006.1:2408-2621 GCA_002390165.1 Lutibacter sp. UBA4458 | reverse complement strand
GGAATGGATTTAAAATATGGTATTAACGAAAGTTTTACGTTAGATGCCACTTTAATTCCTGATTTTGGTCAAGCTGCTTTTGATGATTTAGTTCTAAATTTAGGACCTTTTGAACAACGGTATAGAGAACAACGTGCCTTTTTTACAGAAGGAACAGAATTGTTTAGTAAAGGAGGACTATTTTATTCAAGACGTATTGGGAATTTTCCAACA
>DGOU01000006.1:0-2369 GCA_002390165.1 Lutibacter sp. UBA4458 | reverse complement strand
AATCCTACCAAAGTAAATATGCTTAACGCAGTTAAAATATCAGGAAGAACAAAAAAAGGTTTAGGAATTGGAGTGTTTAATGCCATTACGGAAAAAACTAGTGCCAAAATTAAAAATACGCTTACTAATAAAACTCGGCTAGAAACAACTGAACCTTTAGCAAATTATAATGTTTTGGTACTAGACCAACAGTTCAATAAAAATTCATCCATTAGTTTTGTAAACACCAGCGTTATACGAAATGGTAATTTTAGAGACGCTAACGTTTCTGCAATTTTGTTTGATTTATCCGATAAAAAAAGTAAATACAATTTGTCTGGCGGGTATAAGAATAGCAGTGTCCGTGAAAATAATAAAACCACTTCAGGATATGCTGGTTATTTAAAATTTGAAAAAACTTTTGGAAATATTCAATATGAAATCCTTCATTGGAGAAGTAATGACACCTATAATATTCAAGATTTAGGATTTCAAAGAAATAATAATTATGCCAATTATCATGGAGAAGTTTCTTATAAAATATTTAAACCAACTAAACATTTTAATCAATACAAAATTACTTTAGGAAGCACTTTTAAATATCAAAATAAACCAAATAATTTTGAAGGAAATGAAATTAGTTTCGAATCATTTTTTGTTACTAGAAACCGATTTGCATTTGGTGTAGATATTGAAAAAAACTTAGGAGTTCAGTACGATTATTATGAACCTAGAGTTGCTGGTCGTTTTTTTAAACAAAATGCCATTTTATTTAGCCAAGGATGGATTTCTACAGATTACCGCAAAAAATTTGCTATAGATATTAGAGCTGGATATGGCATTAGACATAAAAATAACAACCTATATAGAACCATTAGAATTTCCCCTAGGTATCGTTTTTCAAATAAATTTCAACTCATTTATAATTTTAATTATTCTAATATGTCGGAAGAAAAAGGTTGGGTAAATGAGTTAAATGATGGAAGTATAATTTTTGGTAATAGAAGTGTAAAAACTACTACTAATTCACTTACCAGCACCTATAGTTTTAACACTAAAAACGCGCTTAATTTATCGTTTAGGTATTATTGGTCTCCTGTAGCTTATAGCAATTCCTTTTATGAGCTAAATTCAAATGGAACGTTAGATAATAGCAATTACTCCGATAATCATGATATTAATTATAACATTTGGAATTTAGATTTAAGTTATAACTGGGAATTTGCTCCAGGAAGCCAATTAGTAGCATTATACCGAAATTCTATTTTTAATTCAGATGAGTTATCTCAATTAAATTTTAAAGAAAATTTAGATAATTTATTTAAACAACCTAAAACCTCTGTTTTTTCAATAAAACTTATTTACTATTTAGATTATAACAACTTAAAACGTTGGTTGTAGTTTTAAATTAATTCCTTAATTTCACCGTATTATTATTTACTATGATTACAGCCAAAAACTTACATAAATTTTACGGAGAATTAGAAGTTTTAAAAGGAATTAATTTATCTATTAAAAAAGGAGAAATTGTTGCCATAGTAGGACCTTCNNGGAGCAGGAAAAACAACCTTACTACAACTTTTAGGAACATTGGACAAACCAAATAAGCCTAAAGATTCTGAAATAAAAATAAATGATAAAAACGTACTAAATTTAAAAGATAAACAACTATCTAAATTTAGAAATAAACATATTGGCTTTATTTTTCAGTTTCACCAATTATTGCCAGAATTTACTGCATTAGAAAACGTATGTATTCCAGCTTTTATAGCAAATAAATCTAAAAAAGAAGCAGAAATTAAGGCTGCTGAATTATTAAATTTTTTAGGTCTTTCTAATAGAATAAACCACAAACCAAACGAGTTATCTGGTGGTGAGCAACAACGAGTTGCCGTTGCCAGAGCCTTAATTAACCATCCTGATGTTATTTTTGCAGACGAGCCCAGCGGAAATTTAGATTCTGCTTCCGCAAAACAATTACACGAACTATTTTTTGAACTTCGTAAAAAATTTAATCAAACTTTTGTAATTGTAACTCATAATAGGGAATTAGCTGAAATGGCCGATAGAAAACTAGAAATGAAGGACGGAAAAATCATAAATTAAATTTACAATGATTGGTATTATCAGTGCAATGCAAGAGGAAATTCAAGCCTTATTGCATCAACTAAAAAATGTTACAACAACAACAAAAGGAATGCGAACTTACTTTACAGGAACTTTGTATAACCGAAAAGTAATTCTTGTATTTTCTAGATGGGGAAAAGTAGCATCAGCAGCAACAACCACACAACTTATAAACGATTTTGATGTAAATGAAATAATTTTTACTGGCGTTGCGGGAGGCATTATAAAAACCCTAAATATTGGAGATGTAGTAATTGGAAAAA
>DGOU01000166.1:1454-5735 GCA_002390165.1 Lutibacter sp. UBA4458 | reverse complement strand
TAGAAAAACAGAAAAAAGGTAAAAAACGAATGCGACAAGTTGGTAATGTAGAAATTCCTCAACAAGCATTTATGGCAGTTTTAAAACTGAATGATTAAAATAAAAGCATAAAAAAACACCGAAAAATTTCGGTGTTTTTTTATAAGATAATTTTGAAGATTATTCTCCGTGTAACCAAACTTTTTTAGCCATTAATTGTTCTTCTGTTTCTTCATGATCTTCATCAGGAACACAACAATCAACTGGACATACAGAAGCACATTGAGGCTCATCGTGGAAACCTTTACATTCTGTACATTTATCCGTTACAATAAAATAAAATTCGTCAGATTTTGGTTCAAACTTTTCATCAGCATCCATTACATCACCAGTACTAGGAGAAGTAACATCGCCACTTAAAGTAGTTTCATCTGATAATGCCCATTCTGTATCTGGTTCATAGATAGCATTATTAGGACATTCTGAAATACATGCATCACAATTAATGCATTCGTCTGTTATTTTAATTGCCATGATTAATTTTTTTAATTTTAATTATTTTACAAAACTATATAATTTTTATTAAATCTTATGTGATAAAAATCATTTACTTTTATTAAAAGTAATAATACATTTGGCACTTAAAATTCGAGTATAAAATTATTTTTATAAATTTAAACAAAATTTTCTAATAAAAAATTATGGTCACAGACAAAAAAATCAAACCTATTGAAGTACTAGAAGGTGTAGTTATTAGGTTTGTAGGAGATTCTGGTGATGGTATGCAATTAACCGGAACCCAGTTTTCTGACACTTCTGCCATGTTTGGTAATGACATTTCAACATTTCCAAATTATCCAGCAGAAATTAGAGCTCCTAAAGGTAGTTTATATGGTGTTTCTGGTTTTCAAGTCCACATAGGAAGCTTGGAAGTTAGTACTCCAGGAGATGATTTGGATTTGTTAGTTGCTATGAATCCTGCAGGTTTAAAGACTAATTTATACGCTTTAAAACCTGGGCATACCGTTATTGTAGATACGGATTCTTTTACCAAAAAGAATTTAGAAAAAGCACAATACGATGCTAATCCACTTGAAGATGGAAGTTTAGATAATTTTAGAGTTATTGAAGTCTCTATGACTTCTTTAACCAAAGAAGCTTTAAAAGATGTAGATGGATTAGATAATAAATCCATTACTAGAAGTAAAAATATGTTTGCTTTAGGTATGGTTTATTGGATGTATCATCGTGAAAAAGATCATACTATTGAATTTTTTAATAAAAAGTTTAAAACAAAACCTCATTTAATTGAAGCAAATACTAAAGTTTTAAATGCTGGTTATTTTTTCGCAGAAACTTTAGAATTAATTCCTAATTCTTATACTATATCTCCTGCAAAAATGGATGCAGGAACCTATCGTATTATTGGTGGAAACACAGCTACTGCCTGGGGATTATTAGCTGCTGCAGAAAAATCTGGTTTAGAATTATATTTAGGTTCTTATCCTATTACTCCTGCTACAGATATTTTACATGAGTTAGTAAAACATAAACATTTTGGAGTTAAAGCTTTTCAAGCTGAAGATGAAATTGCAGCTATATGTTCTTCTATAGGTGCATCCTTTGCTGGTGATTTAGCGGTAACTACTACTTCTGGCCCTGGTTTAGCTTTAAAAGGAGAAGCTTTAGGCTTAGCTATGATAATTGAGCTTCCTTTAGTTGTTGTAAATGTTCAACGTGGTGGTCCTTCAACTGGGTTACCTACTAAAACAGAACAATCAGACCTTATGCAGGCTATGTATGGTAGAAACGGAGAAAGTCCTGTAGTGGTTATTGCGGCAAGCACTCCTGCTAATTGTTTTAATTATGCATTTGAAGCTGCTAAATTAGCCGTGGAACATATGACACCTGTTGTTTTATTAACCGATGGTTATATTGCAAACGGTTCTGCTCCTTGGAAAATTCTTAGCGTTAAAGATATGCCAGAAATTAAAAATAATAAAGTAACAAAATTCTCTGAAGACTGGCATCCTTACACAAGACATGAAGAAACATTGGCTCGAGATTGGGCAATTCCTGGTACTCCTGGGTTTGAACATAGAGTTGGAGGTTTAGAAAAAGATGCTATTTCAGGAAACGTTTCTTATGTTCCTGAAAATCATGAAGCTATGACTATGGTTAGAGCTGAAAAAATAAAAAAAGTTCAAAATTATATTCCTGAATTAAAAACTGAATTTGCTGAAGAAGGCGATCTTTTAGTTGTTGGTTGGGGTGGTACTTATGGTTCATTACATTCTGCTGTTAAACAATTTAATGAAGAAGGGTATAAAAATGTTGGCCTTGCTCATTTTAATTATATAAATCCGCTTCCAAAAAACACGGAAGAAGTTTTACGAAAATTCAAAAAAATAATAGTTTGCGAATTAAATAATGGACAATTTGTAAATATCTTAAAAATGAATTTTGATGAATTAGATGTTTATCAACATAACAAAATTCAAGGATTACCTTTTGCAAATGGCGAGTTAATTGAACAATTTAAACAATTAGTAAAATAATTATGGAAACAACAGCTGAAAAAAAATATACATTTAAAGATTTTCAAAGCGACCAAGAAGTACGTTGGTGCCCAGGTTGTGATGATTATGTGATATTACGCTCTATGCAAAAAGCATTGCCAGAAATGGGCGTTAAAAAGGAAGACGTCGTATTTATTTCTGGTATTGGATGCTCTTCTCGTTTTCCATATTATATGAATACTTATGGTATGCATTCTATACATGGTAGAGCACCCGGAATAGCTTCAGGTGTTAAACTAGCAAACCCAGATTTAAGTGTTTGGGTGGTTACCGGTGATGGCGATTCTATGGCTATAGGTGGAAATCATTTTATTCACGTTTTACGTAGAAATATAGATTTAAATATTGTAATGTTTAATAATGAAATTTATGGACTTACAAAAGGGCAATTTTCACCAACTTCATTAATTGGTCAAAAAACGAAATCTTCACCTTATGGAAATACACAACCTCCATTTACTCCTGGGGAATTAGCTTTAGGAGCTAAAGCTCGATTTTTTGCAAGAATTGGCGGAAATGTACCAAAAGATATTACAAAAATATTAATCGAAGCTCATAAATTTAAAGGAACATCGTTATTAGAAGTACTTCAAAACTGCGTTATTTTTAACGATGGCTGCTATACAAATTTTACAGATAAAGCTGTAAAAGAAGATAAACAAATATACTTAGAACACGGAAAACCAATGATATTTGGTAAAAACCGTGATAAAGGATTAGTACTTAACGGACTTAAATTAGAAGTGGTTACCATTGGCGAAAATGGCATAACTGAAGAAGATTTATTAGTTCATAATGCTAAAGAAAAAGATCCAACTATGCAACAAATGTTAGTTAGATTAGATTATCCTGTAGCAACTGGTATAATTAGGAGTTTTGATGATGTAACCCTAGAAGAAAGGGAAAATGCACTTACAGAGCAAGTTAAGGCAAATTCAAAATTCACTAAAGCTGACGATTTATTTTTTGCTGGTGAAACCTATGAGGTTAAGTAATAAATATTACTATTTAAACTGATTATTATCATTTTAAAAGTAGTTGCATTGCTATAAATTTGCCTCTTAATTAAAAAGTATAAAAAAAATGGGTTTAGAAGCCATCCTTGTATTTTTACTTGCTGCTGTAGTTTTAGTAGTAGGTGCAAACTTTTTATCAAATTTAGTATCACATAAATCCGACAATCCTCAAAAAAGAGAACCTTATGAGTGTGGTATTCCAACCATTGGGCCAACTTGGATTCAATTTAACGTAGGATATTATTTATTTGCTATTTTATTTCTAATTTTTGATGTTGAAGTAGCTTTTTTAATTCCCTGGGCAGTTGTTTTTAAAGAAGTAGGAACTGTTGCTTTGGTTGAAATAATTGTATTTCTAATAATTTTAGGTTTAGGGTTGTTATATGCCTACAAAAAACGAGCTTTACGATGGGAGTAGAAAAAAAACGATTTTTAAATCAATCTGAAGCAGACGGTTTAAATCAAGTTGTACCTGATGATTTTCCAGGAAAAGTAATTCCAGGAGGTAATGGCGGAAATTTTGTTGTTACCACTTTAGATAGTGTTATTAACTGGGGGCGATCAAATTCATTGTGGCCCCTTTATTTTGGTACTAGTTGTTGTGCCATTGAAATGATGCAAACGGGAGCTCCAAAACATGATTTTTCACGTTTTGGGTTTGAAGTTGCTAGACCATCTGCAAGACAAGCCGACCTTATTATTATTGC
>DGOU01000166.1:0-1314 GCA_002390165.1 Lutibacter sp. UBA4458 | reverse complement strand
CCTCCAAGACCAGAAGCATTATTAGAAGGTATGATTATGCTACAGAAAAAAATTAAAACAGAAAATATGAGCCACAAGGTTAATCCTATTGATGGTTTTGATGAAGGAAAAGTTTGAATTTAAGCAATAGATAAAATGAAAAACGAAGATTTACAAAATATCATAAATGGCTTAGGAGAAAATTTAGAGTTTACTACTGAAGCAACTGAATTTTTAAATGTAACTGTTCCAAAAGAACAACTTCATACTATTTGCAGCCAATTAAAATCTAATCCTGAATTAAAATTTGATTATGCATTTTGTATAAGCGGAATGGATTGGGGAAAAGAATTAGGAGTTATTTATCACTTACATTCTACGGAATTTAAACATGAAATAACCGTAAAGGTTACTACAGAAGATCGGGAAAATCCAATTTTAGATTCTGTGCATGATATTTGGCAAACTGCTGAATTTCACGAATTAGAAATTTATGATTTTTTCGGTATTAAATTCAATAATCATCCAAAATTAAGACGTTTATTTTTAACTCCTGATTGGGAAGGTTATCCTTTAAGAAAGGATTATGTAGATGAAGCTAATATGATTATCAAATAGTATTTCCATGACAGATCAAGAAATAAAAAACAAGATAAAAACGGAAGAATATTTCGTTAATATGGGCCCTCAACACCCAGCAGCTCATGGTGTATTACGTTTATTGTTAACTATTGATGGTGAAATAATTAAAAATGTGGAACCAGATTTAGGATATATTCATCGTTCAATTGAAAAAATGTGCGAGCGTGATAGCTACCAACAAATTGTTCATTTAACAGACAGAATGGATTATTTATCTTCAAACATAAATAATGAAGCAGTTTGTTTAGCGGTTGAAAAAGCTTTAGAAATTGAAGTTAGTGATAGAGTAAAAGTAATTAGAACCATTGTTTCAGAACTTACACGTATAGCATCTCACTGCTTATGGTGGGGCGTTATGGGAATGGATTTAGGGGCATTAACTACTTATTTTTATGCTTTTAGAGACAGAGAATTGATTAATGATATTTTTGAAGAAACTTGCGGAGCTCGTTTAACTATGAACTACAACGCTCCAGGAGGTTTAATGTATGATATTCATCCTAATTTTGTAAAAAGAACTAAAGATTTTATCAAACATTTTAAAACTAAAATTCCTGAATACGACCGTTTATTAACGGGAAATGTTATTTTTCAAAAAAGAACAAAAGGAGTTGGTATTTTAACTAAAGAAGATGCCATTTCTTACGGTGTTTCTGGGCCTGTTGCTAGAGGTTCTGGTTTTGCAAGTGATGT
>DGOU01000018.1 GCA_002390165.1 Lutibacter sp. UBA4458 | reverse complement strand
TTTAAGTATGGGGTTTTGCTTTAGAGTAAAGCCCCTTTTTAATAAGATCTTTTAAGTAATATGTTTTTTCATTTTAGTATTATGTTCTATCACCAAAACAAAGCATATAATGCCACAAGTATAATCATTACTACAAAAGCACCAATATTGAACAGTGGAGTTGTCTTAAACAATTCTTTGGTAAGCACTATACCTTTAGGATTATCAGCTCCTTTACCTTCCACATAGCTAATAATAATTATAATAATAGATGTTAGGATAAATGTTAATCCCATTTGATGCATCCAGGGCTCTAAACCTGATATTGGAACAAATTTAAAGAATAATGCAATTACTAGTGATGCCAAAACACCCCATATTGCAGCATTATTGGTTGTTTTTTTCCAGAACAACCCTAATAAAAATACTGCTAAAATACCAGGACTAACCATACCTGTATACTCTTGAATATATTGGAAAGCCTGATCAAGACCATCAAGCATAGGAGCGATTAAAACAGCAATAAGCAATGCAACAGCAGCTGTAATTCTACCAACATTAACCGTAGTTTTATCATCAGCATTTTTATTGATATATTCCCTGTAAATATCCATAGTAAATATAGTGGAAGTAGAATTTAACATAGAAGCCAATGAAGAAACAATAGCAGCAGCTAACGCAGCAAAGGCAACACCTTTAAGTCCGGTTGGTAAGAATTGCAGTAACCATGGGTAAGCCCTATCTGCCTGATCTACTGAAGGTGTTTTAAATTGACCTGCTTCACCAAGACGAGCCATTATTTCTGGATCATTAATCATTACATAAGCAGCAATACCTGGAATAACTACTACCAATGGAATAATTAATTTTAAAAATGCAGCAAAAAGAATTCCTTTTTGAGATTCTTTTAATGATTTAGCAGCTAATGTTCTTTGAATAATATATTGATTAAATCCCCAGTAATATAAATTTGCAACCCATAAGCCACCAAATATTACCCAAATACCCGGTAAATCTTTATACTTAGAATTAAAACTCCCGTTAGCATTAAATTTATCTATTACCATATGAAATTTATCCGGCGCAGCTTCTAAAACCTTACTAAATCCGGCAATAACTCCACCACCATCAGAGACTGTATTCAGTGCAATATAAGTAGTAACCAAACCTCCTAATACTAAAAATATTACTTGAATAACATCTGTCCAGGCTACAGCAGATAATCCACCATATAAAGAATATGCTGCAGCAAATAAAGCCAAACCTACAATCGCATAGATCATGTCAACACCCATGATGGTTTCAATTGCCAAACCTCCTAAATAAAGAACAGATGTTAAGTTGATAAATACATAAAGAGCCAACCAAAAAATTGCTAAAATTGTTTTTAAATTTGAAGAGTATCTTTTTTCAATAAACTCCGGAATGGTATAAATTCCCTTTTCCATAAAAATTGGAAGAAAATATTTCGCAACTATGACTAAAGTAATAGCTGCCATCCATTCATAGGATGCTATAGCCAAGCCGAGTACAAAACCAGACCCAGACATGCCGATAAATTGTTCAGCTGAAATATTTGCAGCAATTAACGAAGCTCCAATGGCCCACCAAGGCAAGGACTTACTAGCTAAAAAGTAATCTTCAGCAGTTTTTTCATGCCCCTTTTTATCTCTGGACACCCACAGACCAACTCCCAAAATTAGAATGGCATAAGCAATAAACACAAAATAATCCCAAAACCCGAATCCTGTTGTCATAATAGTACGATTAATTAAATATAAAAAAAATTATAATTCTCTAAGCATTTTTGCACTTGTTTCAGCAGTAATATCCCTTTGCGAATTGGCTAACATCTCATAGCCAACCATAAATTTTTTAATTGTTGCTGATCGTAATAATGGAGGATAAAAATGCATATGAAAATGCCACCAACTCCTTTTTTTACCATCTGTTGGCCTTTGATGTATTCCAGCCGAATATGGAAAAGAAGTATTGAATAGTCTATCATATTTACCAGTCAACTCCTTATATATTTCTGCAAAACCTATTTTTTCAGAATTTGAAAATTGCAATATATCAACAATGTGTCTTTTACTGATGATAATTATTTCAAATGGCCAGACAGCCCAATAAGGTACAAGTGCTACAAAGAAATCGTTTTCAATTACAATTCTTTCCTTCTTATCTAATTCTTTGTTTACATAATCCAATAGCAGACTTTTTCCATGCTTTTCAAAATATTCTTTTTGTTTTTGATCTTCTTTAAAAGGTTCATCTGGAATAGAATTCTGAGCCCAGATTTGACCATGAGGATGCGGATTACTGGCTCCCATAACACTCCCTTTATTTTCAAAGATTTGAATATGGTTTATGGTTTCCATTTTTCCAATGTTCTCAAATTCTTTTTGCCAAAGATCGACTATTTTAACAATTGAAGAAACATCCATATCGGGTATTGTAAGGTCATGCCTGGGAGAAAAACAGATTACCTTACAAAAGCCTGTTTCACTTTTAGCTATCAATAATTCATCTTCTTCGTATAATCCCTCTGGCGTATCGGGAAGTAAAGCACTAAAGTCATTAGTAAACGAAAAAGTACTTTTATAATTGGGGTTCCTTTCTCCTCCTATTCTTGAATTGGTCGGACACAAATAACAATCTTTATCATAAGCAAGCTTCTTCTCAGTTGTGATTTCTTCTTTCTGCCCCTGCCACGGTCGTTTGGCTCTATGTGGTGACACCAATACCCATGATCCGTTTAAAGGATTATATCTTCTGTGTGAATAATCTTCTAATTTAAATACGTCCATATTTTTCAAATTTCTAAATTAAACCTGTACCATCTGTTATTTTAACAGTATAAATTTCAGGATCTATACCAGTTAATTTATTGTATTTCTGAATAACAGATTCTGTAAAAGATCTAACCTTATCTTTTTTTACAATATTAATAGTACAGCCTCCAAAGCCTCCTCCCATCATTCTTGAACCAATTACATCATCTGATTTTTTTGCTATATCAAATAGCAGGTTTAACTCTTTACAGCTCACTTCATAATCATCTCTTAAGCCTTCGTGTGATTGATACATAAGGACTCCTAAAGATAGAATATCATTATTTACAAGAGCGGAAAAGGCATCTTCCACCCTCAAGTTTTCTTTAACAACAAACTTACAGCGGTTGAATACTATTGGATCAAATTCATCACGATATTGCTCTAACATTTGCAGACTAACATCTCGTAAAGCAATAATTTTATTATTATATTTTTTAAGAATCTGTACACCTATTTCACATTCCTTTCTCCTTGTATTGTATTCTGATGAAGCTAGCTCATGTTTTACATTAGTATTACACAATAAAATATTATAATCATGTAGATCAATATTTACATATTCATATTCTAATGAACGACAGTCCAGTTTTATGGCATGATCTTTTTTTCCATTCATACTTGCAAACTGATCCATAATTCCACACATCACACCTGCATATTCATGCTCTGCTTTTTGTGCCATTTTAACCATATCCATTTTGCTAATATTAAATTTAAAGATCTCTTTTAAGACAAGTGCAAAACCATTTTCTATAGCTGCTGATGATGAAAGTCCGGCACCCAAAGGAATATCACCACCAAAAACACAATCAATACCTTTTAAAGGATATCCTGCCTTTTTATATTGAGCAGCAACACCTAATAAATAATTAGCCCATGGAGTTTTAGTGACGGCTAGATCATCTACTTTCAATTCAAAACTCTCATTAAGATCTGCTGCAAAAAAACGAAACATGTTTACATCATTTTTTGCAGCAGCAAAGTGAATTTCTTTATCAATTGCTGCCGGAAATACAAAACCATCATTATAATCTGTATGCTCACCAATAAGATTGATTCTACCAGGGGAAAAAACAAGAATAGGGCTTGTTTTAAATTTATTTATAAAGATTGATTTTATATTTTTTATTAATTCTGTATTCATAAGTTGATTATAAAAAATGAATGAAGTTTTTTAATCATTCACACTGTTGTTAGTAATAAGTTTAACAGACCAGCTTACATTATATGTTTCTCCAGAATTTAAAACTTGTAATCCGAGCTTGTTATTAAAACTATTTGAAGGCCCTGTCATCGGTTCAATAGCAATAGAATTAGTTTTATTTGGCGTATATAGTTGTAAATAATTTTCCTTGGAAGAAGAATTAATTACTATACTATAATCGGGGTTCTTGAAGAAAACATTTTTATCACAAAGAATATAGCAGTCATCAAATTTTTTATCTTTAATCTGTAAGTCATTTTTAAGAGTTACATCTTCAATCGTTACAGGAATCATATTATTATCAAATGATAATTTTTTATTGCTTTTTAAGGTCAAAAAGCTGTTATATAAATCACTACTACAAAAATATGGATGCCAACCTAAATTAAAGGGGAAAGAATTTAAGTCTTCATTTTTTATAGTTACATCAAGTTTAAGGGAGTACATAGTTAGAGTATAAGTTAAAATTATTGAATACCTAAATGGAAAACCTTTTTGTTTCTCTAATTCTGTATAGTTTAATGTAATGGAAGCAAATTCCCTTGAAGTTTTTTGCTTCACTATATTGAATTTTTTATTGTAAACAAGTCCGTGTAACGCATTATTTTCATCTTTTTGGTTTAGCTCCAATTTATATGTCTTTTCTTGAAATTTATAAGTACCGTTTTTTATTCGATTTGCAAATGGAAATAATATTGCTGAGGAATATGATGTTTCATAACTTAACAGATGTAAGCCATTAATAATTTTCTTTTTATTAAGGACTAATTCTTGTAAACTCCCCCCTAAATTGAAAAATATCTTTGCATATGAATTATTATAGGAGTTCTTTAATTCTATATAATTAAGTGATGATTCTATGTTTTGAATATATTTAATTTTAAACAAAATATGTTTTTGATTTTAGATTATTATATTGAATTCCTTAAGATTAAAGTATTAGGGTTTTCTATTTTTAATTGTTCTCTATTGATAATCATTTGTGCTAAACGTTCTCCCATTTTGTTGAAGTCTGTTGAAATTGTCGTAATACCTTGTTCAACAATTTCTTTTAACAAGGTTTCATTATAGGAAATAATACCAATATCTTTTGCAAGATTTAATTTTCCTTCTTTTATTTTCTTTATGATTACTAATAAGCTTCTATCATCAGGTATTATATATACTTCTCCCTTTAGAAGGACACGGTTTTGTAGTGAGTCTATTACTTCATTTTTGTAGGAGTTTTTTTTACAAAAAGAATTAAATCCAGTAAGCATACCTTGTGGTTGTTTATTTTTTTGAAAAAGCAAAACTAAAGTTTGATATTTTTTTAAAATACTATTACATTTAGAAAGGCCAGCAAAAATATCTTTTTCAAAGTTTTGATATATTGCTGGATATTTAGATAATTCTTCATGAGTTTGATCTAAAATATATACCTTTTTATGAGATAATTTTTCAATAACCTTGTCGGTGTTTTTTAAATTAGCAGGCATGATAATGTAATAATTATAATTGCCGATATTATCATAAATCAATTTACTAAATACATCGTAGTTAAAGTGATGGAAGTATATATCCACTTGCATTTTACTTTCAAGGTTATTCAAAAAAGAGTAATATAGATCTTCTTTAAAAGCATTTAATTCATCAAATAATAAAAATATTTTCCATGTAATATCTATATTTTCACTTTTGATATAGTATCCTTTTCCTGCAATTGACTGAACAATACCCCGAGCTTTTAATTCACTAAAAGCCAATAATATAGTGTCTCTTGAAAGAGAAAATTTATTCCGAATACTATTTATAGAGGGTAGTCTATCTCCTTTTTTTAAAGTTCCATCTATAATTGCATTTTCAATAGATAAAATAATTTGTTTATATTTAGGAACACCTAAATTTTCTTTTACTGATATTAAACTCATACGGCAAATATAAAATAAATTTTAATTAAAAAAACAGGTAGGTACTAGTTGGTAGTTTGATGAATTAAATATAATTTAGCAAAATATTTATTTTTTGAATTTAAAAATATGAAAATTTTAATTTACAGCATCCTATTAACTTTTATTATATCTTGTTTATCCTGTGATTCAACAAATGTGAAACATGACCCCGAAGTTGAAGATCCAATAGAAAATACGCCTAAATTTTATTATGGAGCAGATTTGTCTTATGTTAACGAAATGGAAGATTGTGGCGCTACTTATACAGATTTTAATAACGTAATTAATGATCCATATAAAATTTTTAAGGAAGCTGGTGCAAATTTAATTAGGGTAAGGTTATGGCATAATGCTGATTGGACACAGTATTCAGATTTTGAAGATATAAGAAAAACTATTTCTAGAGCAAAAAGTGAAGGAATGCTTGTATTACTAGATTTTCATAACTCGGATAATTGGGCTGATCCATCTAAACAAGAGATACCTGCTGCATGGGTAAGTCAAGTAAATAATACGAATGCCTTAGGAGATTTACTATACAATTATACCTATAATACTCTAAATGATTTAGCTAAACTTAATTTATTACCTAATATAGTACAGATAGGAAATGAGATCAATCCAATGATTTTACAGCACGGACAATTACAATGGCCTATAGATTGGGAAAGAAATTCGTATCTGATTAATAAAGGTATTCAAGCAGTAAGGGATATTTCTATAGAAAAAGATAAAGAAGTTGGCGTTATGCTACATATTGCCCAACCTGAAAACGGATTATGGTGGTTTGATCAAGCTACACAAAATGGTGTAACTGATTTTGATTGGATAGGACTTTCTTATTATCCAGTTTGGTCAGATTATACATTAGAAAATCTTTCAACACCCCTTCGCACTTTAATAAACACTTATAACAAGCGTTTAATGATTGTGGAGACTGCCTACCCTTTTACTATGGATAATGCCGATAGCGCTAATAATATTCTTGGAATTGACGCTTTAGTATCTGGATTTCCAGCTACACAACAAGGGCAATTAGATTATCTTAATAAATTAAAAGAAGTAACCGAGATTTCAGGAGGTGAAGGGTTGGTATATTGGGAGCCAGCGTGGGTTTCCACAAATTGCCATACTCAATGGGCACAAGGGTCACACTGGGATAATTCTACACTATTTGATCATAATAATAAAATTACATTGGGAATGAAATTTTATAATGCAGCACTTAACGAATAGCAAATGAGAATTGATAATATTACCCTATTTTTTGTATTAATAGTATTTTTATCATTTACAAATTGTAGTAGAGAAGAAATAGTTATTCATCGAAATAAAACCAATTTTGGAAAAGATTGGTTATTTCAAAAGGGAGATACAGTTTCTACAAAATGGATTCCGGTTACATTACCACATACAGCTAATATTGAACCTCTAGTAGTAAATAATCAATGGCAAGGAATATCATGGTATAAAAAATCATTTAATATTGAAAAAGATAAAAAAAATCAAAAGCATTTTATATACTTCGAAGGGATAATGCAGGAGGCTGATGTTTGGTGTAACGGCAACTTAATTTCAAATCATAAAGGTGGATATTTACCTTTTACAGTTGATATTACCAATTATATAAATACAGAGAAAGTTAATGAAATACGGGTAAAGGTAGATAATAGAGATAATTCATCTATCCCACCTGGTAAAGATTTGAAGGATCTTGACTTTAACTACTATGGCGGTATTTATAGAAATGCTTATTTAATTACTACGAATGGTTTATATATTACCGATGCTGTTCAGGCCGATATACCTAATAGTGGTGGAGTATTAATTCACTTTGATGAAGTGTCCAAATATTCAGCAACTGGCCTTGTGAAAATTCATTTGCAAAATGACTCAAATCAAGAAAAGAAAGTGAAGGTAGTAATAATATTTAATGGCAATAATGGCATTAAAGAAACATTTACTTCTGAGGATGTTTTTATTAAATCTAATTCATCTGAAAGTATTGCACAGCCGGTAAAGATAAATACTCCTAAATTATGGTCTCCAGAAATTCCTAATCTATATAACGTTACAGTTAATGTTATTTCTGAAGATAATCTAATAGACCAAAAAAAATTAAAGACAGGTATCAGAAGTATTCAAATAACAGATGGAGGCTTCCTTCTTAACGGAAAACATAGATTTATAAATGGCACAAATCGTCATCAGGAGTATCCATATATTGGATATGCTATTTCTGATAATGCACAATACAGAGATGCATTTAAAATTAAACAGGCCGGTTTTGACTTTGTGAGATTATCTCATTATCCCCACGCAGAGGCTTTTATGGATGCTTGTGATGAATTAGGTTTAATGGTCATGGATTGTATTCCTGGTTGGCAATATTCTGAAGAAGGAGAATTTATTGAAAATTCATATCAAGATATAAGAGATATGATACGTAGAGATCGAAATCGACCAAGTGTGATTATTTGGGAAAATTCTTTGAATGAATCTTGGATGAAAGAACCATATATGCTCAGAGCGAATGAAATACTTGATAAAGAGCTTCCTTATGATGATGTATATAGTGCTGGGTGGACAGATAACTCTTCTTATGATCTATTTATTCCCGCAAGGCAACATAATAAAGCACCATTGTATTGGAATGATTATGACAAAGGAGATCGAAAAATATTAATAGCTGAATATGGTGATTGGGAATATTATGCCCAAAATGCGGGGTTTAGCCAAAAAGAATTTAAAAATTTAAAAGAAGAAGAAAGAACTAGTAGACAGTTGCGTGTTAGTGGTGAAAAAAGACTTTTACAACAAGCTCTTAATTTTCAGGAAGCTTTTAATTCTAATTTAAAGGGTAAAAATACAATTGGGCACGCAAATTGGCTAATGTTTGATTATAATAGAGGGTATGCTGATGATTTGGAATCTTCTGGGATATCAGATATTTTCAGAATTCCCAAGTTTGCCTATTATTTTTACCAAAGCCAAAAACCTCCCTATCAAGATAGTTTTGCACAACCTATGGTACATATTGCAAATTATTGGCAAAAAAATTCAACTAAACAAGTGCGTGTTTTTAGTAACTGTGAGGAAGTTGAATTATATTTGAATAATCGATTAATCGGAAAGAAAAGAGCTATAAGAAATACATTTTCTGATTCATTATTTTATCCTCCTTTCATTTTCAATATCCAGAAATATGAGGAAGGAACACTTAAAGCAATTGCCTATATTGATAATGAACAAGTTGCGGAGCACTCGGTTACTACATCATATGAAGCAGTTAAAATTCAATTGAGCTATGATGAATCTGGAAAGCCATTAAAACCTGGGAATGATGATATGGTATTTGTATATGCTAAAATTTTAGATAGAAACAATAGCCTTGTTCCAGATGCTCAAAATCTTATTAAGTTTGAAGTGATAGGTAACAATGTAGAAATAATAGGTGGTAACCACATAAATGCAGAAGCGGGTATTGCTACAATACTTCTAAAAGTAAATTCTGCTACAACACATCTTGTAATCAAAGCCTCTGCTGAAGGACTTAAAAATACTACATTAAATATTTTAGATTAATAATAAAGAAACAGTTAAATATTGATGAAGCAGGTTTTGGTTCTTTTTTCTGCACTTTGAACACCCCCAGTTAAAAATCAAATAGATTAGCGAATTTTTTGTTCTTATATAAAACACGGGATAAAGAAGCATAATTTTTTAAATTTAAAAAACTCTATAGGACAACCATAATGTGTTAAGAACGTTGCAATAGCCACAAATTATTAGTTTGATTTAAATTCCTACTAAAATTTTCTAATTTCACTTCATTTTTGGATAATATTCTGCTTTTTTGCAGGTATACATCNNTCTATAGGACAACCATAATGTGTTGATATAAAGAAATTTAAATAAATAAAATTCAGATAATGATACTAAAATAACTCAGATTTATATCTAATCTTTTATAATATCAGTTTACTTCTGAAAGTACCTAGTCAGTTTTTAATTAGTCAATGATAACGTAAATATACACTAAAAATAGCCGCCTTAAAAAGACAGCTTTTATATAACTTTTAGCAATTTGTTTAT
>DGOU01000232.1:3357-3543 GCA_002390165.1 Lutibacter sp. UBA4458 | reverse complement strand
ATCTTTTGGAGAAGTTTTAATAATTGCTTCTTTAAGAGTTTCTGTCAGCTTTTTTTGATGTGGTAATTTAGCTTTGTTTGGTGGAGAAATGGTTACTTCATCCATCCAACCTTTTTTTAATTTATTCCAAGCCCCTGTAAAAGGGTCTGTTTTTCCTATACCGTTAATAAAATCGGGAATATTTCT
>DGOU01000232.1:0-3268 GCA_002390165.1 Lutibacter sp. UBA4458 | reverse complement strand
CCTATTCCTTCCTTTTTTTTGATTTTAAATTCTTTATAAATTTTATAAGCTTTTCTTATTTCTTGTTCTGTTGGTGTATAAACTTCATGAACAATATCTATTTGCCGAGGATTGATTACTGCTTTACCGGTAAATCCTAAATTTTTAGATTTTTCAGTTTCTCTTCTTAAACCTTCTTCGTCATCAATATCAACAAAAACAGTATCAATGGCATCTATTTTATTTGCTTTAGCAGCCATAACAATCATTTTACGAGCTAAATCTATTCCAGAGCCGTCTTTAGTGCTTTTAATATTCATATCTGCGGTTAAATCTTGCCCTCCAATAGTTATAGCATCTAACCGATGGCAAAGTTTTGCTATTTCAAAAACATTTTGAACCCCTAAAGCTGTTTCAATCATAATATGAATTTTAATTTCGTCATGAGAAATATTATGCTGATCTTCAATTTCTTCCATAACAGTAACTAGCCTTTTTAAATCATCAATAGTTTCTGTTTTTGGATAACGAATGGCATCGGGTTTTAAAGGAATGATTTCTTTTAAATCTTCCATTCCAAAAGGAGTATCTAAATGGTTAATTCTAACACAAACTTCTGCTCCATAAAAATTAATGTTTTTAAGTACATTTTTAACTAAAATTCGTGCAGAATCTTTTTGCTCTAATGCTACACTATCTTCAAGATCTAACAAAAGGCTATCGGCTCCATAAGTTCCCCCATGAATTAACATTGCAGGATTATTTCCTGGTATATACAGCATAGTTCTTCTTTTCTGTCTCATAAAATTGAAATTTAATACATGGTTCCTTTTTGATTATTTGACGCTCTTAATAAAACCGTTTCCATACGAGCCTTAATTACAGGAGTTAACGCACCTTTATCGTGTATAACTAAATGAATATCAGCAACTTCAAATTTATCCAAAACATTGTTAACTATTTTCAAAATCATATTGCCATATTGCTTTTCAACAATAGAGTTTAATTGAATTACTCTTCCTTTTACTCCTTCAGGATTTTCTGCAAGAATCAAAATATCACTAGATTCAAATGATCCGGCTTGTGCTTTTTTTATTATTTTCATTTTCTTTTAATTGAAAATTTTATACTACAAAGTTTAGCTTTTTTTTACAGATAAAAGAATAAAATGACATAAAAAACGCAACAAAAAATGAGATTTAAATAACTCTCCAGAACTATTTCGTTTTCGATACATTTTTAAGTGTAATTTTCTTAAGTAACCTCTCATACAACACTTAAAAATTTTATTTATATCTTTAAAAATAGATTACTCAAACAAATATAAAATATGGCCTCAAAAAAATCTATACCTTCTATTAAACCAAAATTAATAATTGTTGGTTTATTAGTGTTTTTTTATATAGTGTTTTTTGTGCATTTACAACCCGAAAAACCAGAAGTAACTTATACTGCAGCCATTGCTTTTTTAATGGCTTTTTGGTGGATAACAGAAGCTTTACCAATTGGATTAACCTCATTATTACCAATATTATTATTCCCAATGCTAGGAGTTTTAGATGGAAAAACTATATCAAATAGTTATATAAATTACGTGATATTTCTATTTATTGGTGGTTTTATTATGGCTTTAGCAATTGAAAAATGGAATTTACACAAAAGAATTGCGCTAAAAATTTTATCTGTAATGGGAGGCAGTCCTTTTATGATTTTATTTGGTTTTATGTTTTCTTCGGCATTTTTATCTATGTGGATGTCTAATACCGCAACCGCAATGATGATGTTACCTATAGCTTTTTCCGTAATTTTATCTTTAGAAGAAATACACGGAAAAGATAATGTTAAACATTATTCTTTAGGATTATTACTTGCAATTGCCTATGCCTGTTCTATTGGAGGAATTGTAACTTTAGTAGGAACTCCTCCAAACTTGTCTTTTTTAAGAATTTATGAAATCATTTTTCCAAATGCTCCTGAAATTTCTTTTGGTCAATGGATAACCTTTGCTTTGCCTATTTCATTTTTTATGTTTTGGTTTACTTTATTTTTTTTATATGCTATTTTTAAACCTAAACAAAAATTAGAAAACCTCCCTAAATCTTTCTTTAAAAATAAATATAAAGAGCTTGGACGTATAACTATGGAACAAAAAAGAGTACTAGTATTATTTATTTTATTAGCTTTTTTATGGGTGTTTAGAAAAAGTATTGATTTGGGTTTTGTAACTACACCTGGCTGGAGTGCTATTTTTAGCCATCCTAAATATATAAATGATGGAACTGTTGCCATTTTTGTTGCAACCCTTCTATTTATTACTCCATCTTCTAAAAAGAATAAAACTTTAGTAACCTGGAAAATAACAAGAAAAATACCTTGGCGTATTGTGTTTTTATTTGGTGGCGGATTTGCCCTTGCTAAAGGTTTTATAGATTCTGGTTTATCTACCTATGTTGGTAACGTTCTGGCAAATTCAGGTGATTTTTCAACTTCTTCTATAGTGGTTGCATTAACAGGTATTATGTCTTTATTAACTGAATTTACCTCTAATACTGCAACTACCGAAATGATGCTTCCTATTATTTCAGGGTTGGCAGTACAGCTAAAAATAAATCCTTTATTGTTAATGTTACCTATAACTTTAGCAGCCAGCATGGCATTTATGTTTCCAATTGCTACTCCACCAAATGCCATAATATTTGGTTCTGGAAAAATAAAAATGATTCAAATGATTAAAGTAGGGTTTTTTATAAATTTAGTTGCAATTATTGTTATTTCCTTAGTTACTTTAACACTTGGAAAAATTATATTTCATATTAATATACATGAATTACCTACATGGGCAAATCATGTAATTTCTACCTTACCTAAATAACAACAAAATTATTAATAGCCTTATTTTTAAATACGATGTTTAGAGCTAATTACCATCGATTTAAAAATTAAATATTGAGCAACAATATAAGTTACCATAATTAACACTTCAAAAACACTATTTGGACTATAAAACTTATGGATTGCTAATAACGAATCGGATAAAATAAAAATAATTGCTCCTGCCAACATCCAAACAGATTTTAACGTTTTTGATTGCAAAAAATCTAATAAAGATACTGCTCCAAAAGTAGATATTGTTATTCCATAAATTATTACAGGAATCCATAATTCATTTAAGGAATTCTTTAGAAAATAGATTAAACCAACAAAAATTAGAAAAAATGGAATACTCGCAATAACTCCTTTTAAAATAGATATTTTTTGGATTCGGTTTATAACAATTTTTATAAATAAA
>DGOU01000073.1 GCA_002390165.1 Lutibacter sp. UBA4458 | reverse complement strand
AGGCATCGAACAAATGCTAGAGCGATTTGGTTTAACAGGCTGTGAAACATTAGCCATGGGCGACAGTGACAACGATTTGAAAATGTTCGAGTTTGTCAGTCACGCGGTAGCCATGAAAAATGCACCGGATCACATTAAAGCAGTAGTGGATGATGTAACGGAATTTACTTGTGATGACGATGGGGTTTATCATTATCTTAAAAATAATATATTGGGTTTATAAATTAATAGTTCCCTGAATCTAATGTAGATTCAGGGGATTTTTTTGATATTAATTAGAATCTAGTAAAATTCTATAAAATTATTATCATTCGACAAAAACTTACAATTAATAATGGGTAAATATGTTATTTTAATAATAGGAATTATTTGATTATTATAAATTCGACATTTGAATAAAGATTTTTAGTGGAATTACGAATTGATGAGGAGGAAATGAAGTGGATTTTATTGCAATTGATTTTGAAACGGCAACAGCGAAAT
This sequence comes from Lutibacter sp. UBA4458, assembly GCA_002390165.1. GTDB lineage: Bacteria > Bacteroidota > Bacteroidia > Flavobacteriales > Flavobacteriaceae > Lutibacter. The sequence goes on along the minus strand of DGOU01000073.1, from coordinate 2,316 downwards.
TTAGTAGTGCCTGTTCCTTGGGCATGATATTTGTCAGAGAAAATAAAATTGTGGATGAAAAATATTATTTGATACAACCACCTGGCATGTTTATGGATCATTCAAATACAAAGATTCATGGACTCACAGCTGATGTATTAATAGACGCTCCTACATTTGATCAAGTGTGGAATGAAATTCAACATTTCTTCCATGATGAGCATTTAATAACGGCTCATAACGCCCAGTTTGATATGAATGTTCTGAGGAATACACTTTCTGAGTACAACATTAATCACCCAGAATTCAACTATTTCTGTAGCATCCCTTTTAGTTCTAGAGCATGCCGAGGTGAAGGGGTAAGCAATTCGTTGAAAAACCGAGCAGAACATTTCGGAATTGATTTAGGTGAACATCACAATGCACTTTCTGACGCGCGTACTTGTGCCAATTTAATATTAAAGTGTATCAAATTGAAAAAAAGAAAATCTGTCCATTCATATATCACAATGCATGGACAAGCAATTCCCGTACGTCCTTTCAGTGAATTAAAAGGACAAGAGTCGATGATAATCAAAGGGAAGTATAAGAATGCAAAAATAAAAATTTCTGAAATTGCAGCAACAACAACCGAATTTGATGTTCAACATCCGTTGTTTGGAAAATCAATCGTTTTTACAGGTGAACTTGAATTCATGAATCGTAAAGATGCCATGCAAAAGGCGATTGATCTAGGAGCATTAGTAAAGTCAAGTGTTAGTAGTAAAACGGACTATCTTCTAGTAGGGAGACAAGACATAAGTTTGGTAGGAGAAGATGGATTGAGTAGTAAAGAAGAAAAAGCATATGCACTTATTGAAAAAGGTCACGCAATACAGATAATAAAAGAGGATATCTTTTCTGAATTGATTAAGACTTAAATAAATTTATTACAATCTTTGGAGTTTAGTGAGATTCGATTGTTATTAAAACTTTTAGAGTAAAAAGGAGGTAGTAGTATGTATTATATAGAAATCAGACACGAGGGTTTACATAAATACAGGGAAATTAAAGGTTCAGACAAACATGTAGTTGAACAAAAAGCTTTTGTACAAAAGAAACAATGGGATGATATGTGGAGAAAAAAACAAGAGATAATAAACAAAACAGAATTAAAGCAAAAAGCTTCACAACAACAAGCAGAGAAAAGTTCATGGGCAGATCAGCAAACTTTAGCAGCACAAGAGGAACTTGCAAACATTAATAATGCCTTGGCCCATACTTTAAATATAGACGACAAAATTGATTGGGAATCTCTAAAAGATTATTCCAACTTTGATGGCCCGAAACCAATGAAGCCTAAAAAGTCGAATCCGCCCATAGAACCTAATGAAATTGATTTCTTGCCGAAGTTAAGTATTCTAGATAAAGTGATTCCTTCAATGAAACAAAAAAAGGTAGATGAAAAAAAGAAGTTGTTTAATGAGAAAACAAAAGAATGGAAGTCATTAATAGAAGTTATTGATAAAGAACACGAAACCAAACTAAATCTTTACAGTAGTCAACTTAAAGAATGGGAAGATAATAAAAAAGAATTTGAAATAAATAAAGACGAGACTAATGAAGCAATTAATTTTCAGAAAGAACAATATTATAAAGGTGAAAAATCTGCTATAGAAGAATATTGCGATATGGTCTTATCCAATTCGGTATATCCAGATTATTTTCCACAAGAATTTGATATAGAGTACAACGAAACTAGTAAGACATTAATTGTAGAATATAGCCTACCGGACATAAGTGATTTGCCAACGTTAAAAGAAGTGAAATTTTTGAAATCAAAAGATGAATATAAAGAAACTCATATAACAGATTCAGTTAAAAGAAAAATGTACGATAAATTATTGTATGACGTCACCTTACGCACAAATCATGAACTTTTTGAAGCTGATATTATTGATGCAATTGAATCCATTGTTTTTAACGGTTGGGTTAATCCAATTAATAAAGCTACTGGTAAAAATGAAGAAGCATGCATTCTCTCCATCCAAACTATGAAAGCTGAATTTTTAGAGATTAATTTAGAGCAAGTGGATTCAAAGGCATGTTTCAAAAGTTTAAAAGGTATTGGAAGTAGTAGTCTATATAGTCTCACTCCAATCGCACCTATCTTAAAAATTAACCGAGAAGATTCAAGGTTTGTATCAGCTATCAATATTGCAGATTCCATGGAAGATACCACTAATTTAGCTGCTATGGATTGGCAAGACTTTGAACATTTAATTCCTGAATTGTCTGAAAAAGAATTCAATACCACTGGTGGAGAAGTGAAAATAACAAGAGCGAGTCGGGATGGGG
>DGOU01000156.1 GCA_002390165.1 Lutibacter sp. UBA4458 | reverse complement strand
ATCAGGCATCGAACAAATGCTAGAACGATTTGTTATAACAGGCTGTGAAACTCTAGCCATTGGCGACAGTGACAACGATCTGAAGATGTTCGAGTTTGTTACTCACGCAGTAGCTATGAAAAATGCACCGGATCACATTAAAGCAGTAGTGGATGATATAACGGAATTTACTTGTGATGAAGATGGGGTTTATCATTATCTTAAGACTAATGTATTGGGCTTATAAATCAGTGGTCCCCTGAATCTAATGTAGATTCAGGGGATTTTTTTGATATTAATTAGAATCTAGTAAAGATTCTATAAATGAAGTACTAATTGGATTAAATTATTATCATTCGACAAAAACTTACAATTAATAATGGGTAAATATGTTATTTTAATAGTAGGAATTATTTGATTATTATGAAGTTGACATTTGAATAAAGGTTTTAGTGGAATTAGGAATTGATGAGGAGGAAATGAAGTGGATTTTATTGCAATTGATTTTGAAACGGCAACAGCGAAATTTAGTAGTGCCTGTTCCTTGGGCATGATATTTGTCAGAGAAAATAAAATTGTTGATGAAAAATATTTTTTGATACAACCACCTGGCATGTTTATGGATCATTCAAATACAAAAATTCATGGTCTCACAGCTGATGTATTAAGAGACGCTCCTACATTTGATCAAGTGTGGAGTGAAATTCAACAATACTTCCACGATGAGCATTTAATCACGGCCCATAACGCCCAGTTTGATATGAATGTTCTGAGGAATACACTTTCTGAGTACAACATTAATCACCCAGAATTCAAACTATTTCTGTAGCATCCCTTTTAGTTCGAGAGCATGCCGAGGTGAAGGAATAAGCAATTCGTTAAAAAATCGAGCAGAACATTTTGGTATTGATTTGGGTGAACATCACAATGCACTTTCTGACGCGCGTACTTGTGCCAATTTAATATTAAAGTGTATCGAATTGAAAAAGAGAAAATCTGTCCATTCATATATCACAATGCATGGACAAGCAATTCCCGTACGTCCATTCAGTGAATTAAAAGGCCAAGACTCGATGATAATCAAAGGGAAGTATAAGAATGCAAAAATAAAAATTTCTGAAATTGCTGCGACAACAACCGAATTTGATGTTCAACATCCTTTGTTTGGAAAATCAATCGTTTTTACAGGTGAACTTGAATTCATGGACCGTAAAGATGCAATGCAAAAGGCGATTAATCTAGGAGCATTAGTAAAGTCAGGTGTTAGTAGTAAAACGGACTATCTTCTAGTAGGGAAACAAGATATAAGTTTGGTAGGAGAAGATGGATTGAGTAGTAAAGAAGAAAAAGCATATGCACTTATTGAAAAAGGTCACACAATAAAGATAATAAAAGAGGATGTCTTTTCTGAATTGATTAAAATTTAATTAAATTTATTGCAAACTTAGAAGTTTAGTGAGATTCGATAGTTATTAAAAATTTTAGAGTAAAAAGGAGGTAGTAGGATGTATTTTATAGAAATCAGACACGAGGGTTTACATAAATACAGGGAAATTAAAGGTTCAGACAAACATGTTGTTGAACAAAAAGCTATTGTACAAAATAAACAATGGGATGATATGTGGAGAAAAAAACAAGTGATAATCAAGAAAACAGAATTAAAGCAAAAAGCTTCACAACAACAAGCAGAGAAAAGTTCATGGGCAGATCAACAAACTTTAGCAGCACAAGAGGAGCTTGCAAACATTAATAATGCCTTGGCCCATACTTTAAATATAGATGATAAAATTGAATGGGAATCTCTAAAGGATTATTCGAACTTTGATGGTCCTAAACCAATGGAGCCTAAAAAGTCGAATCCGCCCATAGAACCTAATGAAATTGATTTCTTACCGAAGTTAAGTATTTTCGATAAAGTGATTCCTTCATTGAAACAAAAAAAGATAGATGAAAAAAATAAGTTGTTTAATGAGAAAAAAGAAATATGGAAGTCTTTAATAAATGTTATTGATAAAGAGCACGAAGCCAAACTAAATCTTTACAGTAGTGAACTTGAAGAGTGGGAAAAGCATAAAAAAGAATTTGAAATAAATAAAGATGAGACAAATGAGGCAATCGATTTTCAGAGAGAACAATATTTTAATGGTGAAAAATCTGCTATTGAAGAATATTGTGATATGGTCTTATCCAATTCGGTATATCCAGATTATTTTCCACAAGAATTTGATATAGAGTACAACGAAACTAATAAGACATTAATTGTAGAATATAGCCTACCGGACATAAGTGATTTGCCAACGTTAAAAGAAGTGAAATTTTTGAAATCAAAAGATGAATATAAAGAAACTCATATAACAGATCCAGTTAAAAGAAAAATGTACGATAAATTATTGTATGACGTCACCTTACGCACAAATCATGAACTTTTTGAAGCTGATATTATTGATGCAGTTGAATCCATTGTTTTTAACGGTTGGGTGAATTCAATAAATAAAGCTACTGGTAAAAATGAAGAAGCATGCATCCTCTCCATCCAAACTATGAAAGAAGAGTTTTTAGAGATTAATTTAGAGCAAGTGGATTCAAAGGCATGTTTCAAAAGTCTAAAAGGAATTGGTAGTAGCAGTCTATATAGTCTCACTCCAATTGCACCTATTTTAAAAATTAACCGAGAAGATTCAAGGTTTGTATCAGCTATCAATATTGCAGAATCCATGGAAGATACCACTAATTTAGCGGCTATGGATTGGCAAGACTTTGAA
>DGOU01000203.1:8655-10528 GCA_002390165.1 Lutibacter sp. UBA4458 | reverse complement strand
AAAAATAAAATTCATTATAAATATTTTAAATGTACTTAATAATGAAAATGATAAATCCAGTAAAGTAAAATTATTATATTTTTTATATCCTCATATTAATTGTGCCGAGAAAAAACATGAATTTATTACTAAATTATTGAATTTAAGTTCGGTTGATTTTTTTAAAGAATTAAGTAATTACGGCATTTATTTTAAGGAAAATGAATTTTATCAAAATCCTTTTTATGAAAGCTTGGAGTATATAGTTAGAAGCTTTAACCTTACAGATGATGCTAATTCTTACATTCAATTCTTTTTAGAAGTAGTTTTTGAATTTACTCAAAAAAACGAAGCTTCTATAACTAGTTTTTTAGAATATTGGGATTTAAAAGAGGACAAACTTAGTATTGTGGCTCCTGAAGCTGAAAATGCGGTTAGAATTATGACTATTCACAAGTCTAAAGGTTTAGAATTTCCAGTAATTATATACCCGTATAATTTAGATATTTATAAGGATAATAAATCAAAAGTCTGGTATAAAAATAACGAAGATTCTACTTTAAAAACCGCTTTAATTAATTATGGCAATTCTTTAAAATATATTGGTGCACAAGGCGAAGAATTATATAATCATAAACGTGAAGAAAATGAATTAGATAATTTTAATTTAATATATGTTGCGTTAACAAGGGCTGTAGAACAATTGTATGTGGTTTTAGAGAAAAAAATAAATGCTAAAGGAGAAGAGGATGTTAAGCAATCTTCAGGATTGTTTATTAACTTTTTGAAAAATGAGAATATTTGGGAAGACGAAAAGATCACGTATATTTTTGGAGATTCAAAGCGAATGCAAACTATCACCAAAACAAATAAAGAAGTAATTGATCAGCAAAAATTTATAACCAATTCTTGGAAAAATCAGAATATTTCTATTGTTGCAAATTCATCCGTTTTATGGGAAACAGAAAAAGGAGAAGCAATAGCATATGGTAATTTAATTCATGAAATATTATCTAAAATTAAAACCAAAACAGATTTGGTTACTGTTATTGATTCCTATGAATTTAATGGCACTATTACGCCTCATGAAAAAACGGAGATTACGAAGGTAATAAGTAATGTAATAAATCATGAAAAGTTATTGCCTTATTTTTCTCAAAATGTAACCGTTTATAATGAACAAGAAATTTTAACAAAAGAGCATACTATTGTAATTCCAGATAGGTTAATTTTTGAAGGCAAAAAAGTTACTATATTAGATTACAAAACAGGAAAACCTGAAACAAAACATAAGCTTCAAATTAATTCTTACGGACAAGTTTTAGGAGATTTAAATTACCAAGTTCAGAAAAAAATATTAGTGTATATAAATAATAAAATTTTAATTAAAGAAGTATAAATTAAGTTAAATTTGTAAAAACATTAAAATTATGTACGGAACTATAAAACAAGAGCTTCAAAAAGAATTAGAAAGCCTTAAAAATTCAGGATTATATAAATCAGAACGTGTTATTACAACTTCACAAGATGCTGTAATTAAAATTAGTACTGGAGAAGAAGTAATTAACTTTTGCGCCAATAATTATTTAGGATTATCTAATAATAAAGAAGTTATTAAAGCAGCAAAAGAAACGATGGACACTCACGGATACGGAATGTCATCCGTGCGTTTTATTTGTGGAACACAAGATATTCATAAAAAATTAGAACAAAAAATTGCGGAATTTTATAAAACAGAAGATACCATTTTGTACGCAGCTGCTTTTGATGCTAACGGTGGCGTTTTTGAACCGCTTTTATCAGAAAAAGATGCTATTATTTCTGATGCTTTAAACCATGCTTCAATAATTGATGGCGTTCGTTTGTGTAAAGCGGCAAGATATCGATATGAAAA
>DGOU01000203.1:1020-8586 GCA_002390165.1 Lutibacter sp. UBA4458 | reverse complement strand
GCCATGGTTATGGTAGATGAATGTCACGCTGCTGGGTTTATAGGCAAAACAGGTAGAGGCACCATTGAACTTAAAAACGCTATGGGTAGGGTGGATATTATAACCGGAACATTAGGAAAAGCTCTTGGTGGAGCAATGGGAGGTTATACTACAGGTAAAAAAGAAATTATTGAAATGCTTCGTCAACGTTCAAGACCATATTTATTTTCAAATTCATTAGCGCCAGCAATTGTTGGAGGATCTTTAAAAGTATTTGAAATGCTTTCCAAAGACACTTCCTTAAGAGATAAATTAGAATGGAATACAAATTATTTTAAAGAAGGAATGATAAATGCTGGATTTGATATTGTTAAAGGAGATTCCGCAATTGTGCCAGTTATGCTTTACGATGCTAAATTATCACAACAAATGGCAAATATGTTGTTAGATGAAGGGATTTATGTTATTGGTTTTTTCTATCCTGTTGTTCCTAAAGAAAAAGCAAGAATTCGTGTTCAATTATCCGCAGCACATAAAAAAGAGCATTTAGATAAAGCGATTCAGGCTTTTATTAAAATAGGAAAAAAACTAAATGTAATATAGAAAATTAAAAAAAAACACGATAATTACACATAAATTAGTATTTTTGTCATTAAGTTATGCTTGAAAAGCTAATTTATGAACAAAGAAAGAACATTAAATTTAAATTTTTTTAAAATGAAACACTTAAAAGTAGCCGTTTTGGCTTTATTATTAATTGCAGGTTTTACCAATGTAAATGCACAAGATAAAAATAACCCTTGGGCTATTGGAGTAGGAGCTAATGCAGTGGATTTTTATCCAACAAATTCAAACAAAATTCCAGGTAGTGGAGGTAATTGGTACAATGAATTTTTTAATGCGACAGATCATTATAATATTTTGTCTTCTGTTAGTAGATTAACTGTTAGTAGATATTTAAATGACGGATTTACATTTGAAGTAGCTGGTACATTGAATAGAATTACTAAAATTGGTGATAATTCAGCCTCTGATTTAGCTTATTATAGTGCAGATGGTGCATTAAAATATGATTTAAACAAAATAATTGGTGAAACAGCTTGGTTTGACCCTTATGCTTCAGTTGGTGGAGGTTACACTTGGTTAGATGATATGGGAACAGGTACTTTTAATGGTGGTTTAGGTGTTAATATTTGGTTATCAAAAAGTGTTGGAATAAATATTGAGTCTAAATACAAACATACTTTTGATAGTAATATTGTTCAACACTTTCAACATTCTGCAGGTGTTGTTATTAAATTTGGAGGAACTGATACTGATGGTGATGGAGTTTATGATAACGAAGATGCTTGTCCTGAAGTATTTGGTTTAGCAGCATTCAAAGGTTGTCCAGATTCAGATAATGATGGTGTTATTGATTCTGAAGATGCTTGTCCAAACGTAGCAGGTTTAGCTACATTAAACGGATGTCCAGATGCTGATGCTGATGGTATTGCAGATAAAGACGATGCTTGTCCAAATGTTGCTGGTTCAAAAGCAAATAATGGTTGTCCAGATACTGACGGAGATGGTGTTGTAGATAAAGATGATGCTTGTCCTCAAGTTGCGGGTCCTTCTGCAAATAAAGGATGTCCTTGGCCAGATACAGATAAAGATGGTGTTTTAGATAAAGATGATAATTGTGTTAATGTTGCAGGTCCTGCATCAAATAACGGTTGTCCAGAAATCACACAAGTTGAAGTAGCTAAATTGGAAGAATTATTTAAAACTGTTTATTTTAACACTGGAAAAGCTGAAATAACAAATAATTCAAATCAAATTTTAGATGAAGCTGCTACAATTATGGCAAAATATTCAACTGCTAAATTCTCAATTTCTGGATATACAGATAGTACAGGAAGTAAAGCGAAAAATCAAGAACTTTCTGCTAATAGAGCAGTTGCAGTTAAAGGTTATCTATCATCAAAGGGTGTTGATTCTAGTAATTTAACAGCTGTAGGTTTTGGTGAAGAAAATCCAATTGCTTCAAATAGAACAAGATCTGGTAGAGCTAAAAACAGAAGAGTTGAAGTTAAATTAGTAAAATAATTTAATTAACCTTTTAGTATAAAAAAAAAGTCATTCGTTAACGAATGACTTTTTTTTTGTTTTTTGTTTTGAGATTAAAAAATAACCACTTAAATTAGTAAAAAACTAATCTTATGAGAATGAATAATTTATACAGTAGAATTTTAATTTTTGTAGTTATACTATTTTTTAAGCTACCAGTAAGTAGTCAAGATAAAGATAATCCTTGGTTATTAAGTTTTGGGTTAAATTTTGTGGATTTTTATCCTACAAATATAAGTGGAATGATCTCAGAGAATGGTTCTCCTACAAAATTTGGAGATCAGTTTTTTAATGGGGATCATTATAATTATGTAATTGCCCCTTCAAAAATTAGTTTAGGACGGTACATTAATGAAAGTCTGACTGGTGAATTATCAATAAGCATAAACAAAATAGATAAACTTGGGTCTATAAAATTAAATGAAGATGTTTCCTATTTTGCAGTGGATGCAAATTTGCTTTATAATATTAATAAAATTGTAGGAAATACTAAGAGTTTTGAGCCATATGCATTGATAGGATTAGGATTTAATACAAAAGGCAACAATGTAAAAAATTCAATTCAATTTAAAAATGCCCCTTCTCTCAACGGTGGTTTAGGAATGAAATTTTGGCTAATTAAAAATTTAGGAGTAAAAGTGCAATCCGCATATAAGCATTTTTTTGGTGATGGTTCTTTTCCTCATTTTCAACATTCTATTAGCATTATGTATAAATTTGGCGGGGATGATGAAGATAATGACGGTATTTTTAACCAAAAGGATAAGTGTCCAGAAATTTTTGGATTAGAAGAATTTGATGGCTGTCCAGATACCGATGGTGATGGTATTCAAGATTTAAATGATAAATGTCCGATGGTTTATGGAGTAAAATCGCTAAATGGCTGTCCAGATACCGATGGTGATGGAGTAACCGATAAACTTGATAAATGCTTATATAAAAGAGGGAGTTTAAAAAATTATGGCTGTCCTGATACGGATAATGATGGTATAATTGATATAAAAGATGCTTGTCCAGCTTTAGCTGGGCCAATAACTAATAGAGGCTGCCCTGAGCCAGATACCGATGGTGATGGAGTTATTGATAAATTAGATAAATGTAAATATGAAATAGGAAATAAAGCCAATAACGGATGTCCTGGTTCAGAAATTAAAAAAGAGTTAGAGGCTAAATTTACTAAAATTACAAGTGATATTTTATTTATTTCTGGTACGGATAGGTTTAAATTGAAATATGATAAGCAATTAAATGAAATTTCTGAATTAATGAAAAAGCATGAAGATTTGAAATTTCAAATTCAAGGATTTACGGATGATATAGGGGCAAAAGAATATAATAGAGTTTTATCTCTTAAAAGAGTAAATAGAATTTTAGGATATTTAGTGTCCAAAGGGGTTAATCAATTAAACATTCAAGTTAAAGGGTTTGGAGAAGAAAACCCAATTGCGCCAAATACTACTTCAGAAGGTAGAGCAAAAAACAGAAGGGTTGAAATAAAAATAGTTAATTAAAAATTATTAAATATTCCTAAAAAAGCCATTTCAATTGAAATGGCTTTTTTATTTTTAGGGTATAAAATAAAATATGACATTATTTATAGCAAAAGTTGTAAAAGAAGTTTTACAACAACATAAAACTAGTAGTAATTTGTGCTTTGTTATGCCGAGCCAAAGAGCTTGTGTGTTTTTAAAAGAAGAATTACTAAATTCCTTATCAAATGCTACTTTTTTACCAAAAATAATTAGTATTGAGGAATTTATTCAAGAAATAGCGAAATTAAAACTAATAGATAACACAAAATTACTATTTGAGTTTTATAGCGTTTATAAAGAAATTATTCCAAAAGAAAACCTTGAAGAATTTAGTTCTTTTTCGCAGTGGGCAACTACTGTTTTACATGATTTTAATGAAGTAGATAGTTATTTAATTAGCCCAAATCAACTATTTACTAATTTAAGTGATACAAAACAATTAAATACTTGGTTTCAAAAACGGAAACCAAGTGAGTTAGCCATTAATTATTTACGTTTTTTTGAGTATTTACATCAGATTTATAATAAATTTTATCAAAAATTAAGAATAAATAAAGTTGGCTATCAAGGTCTTATTTATAGAGAAGCAATTAAAAATTTAAGTAATTATATTCAAATTAAAAAAGATTCCCATTTTGTATTTGTTGGGTTTAATGCTTTAAACGGAGCCGAAGAAAAATTAGTTCAAGAATTATTACAAGTTAATGTTGCTTCTATTTATTGGGATGCAGATGTGTCATTTTTTGAAACTTCAAATGAAGCAGGGCATTTTTTAAGAAAATATAAAAAGGAATGGAAATATTATAACGACAATCCTTTTTTATGGATAAATGACCATGCATTCTCCGATAAAAACATTGAAATAATTGGGGCGCCAAAAAATATTTCTCAAATAAAATATGTTGGTGATTTATTGAGTAAATTTAATAATTATTCTAAAACAGCTGTAGTTTTAGCTGATGAAAACTTGCTAAATATTACATTAAATTCTTTACCTAAACAAGTAGAAAAAGTTAATATTACAATGGGATATCCGTTAAAGGATGTTCCTTTAGCAAATTTGTTTTTAAATCTATTTAAGCTACATTTAAATCAAGAAAAGTTTGGAAAAATAGATCAAGTAGAATTTTACTATAAAGATGTTTTAAATATTTTATCCAATTCATTTTTGAATAAAAAATACGAAAAAACAATCACCAAGTTTAAACGTAAAATTAATTATGAAAACGCTGTTTTTTTAAATGTTTTAAAATTAAAAGAAGCAGTTGGGAATGAGGATGATGAAAATTTAGAAGAATTTTTGTTGATTTTTAAAAAAACAAAAAATATTTATCAATTAATAGATGTTTGCAAAACGTTAATTGAAAATTTAAAAGAAGATTTATCAGGAATTGAAAAGGAGTATCTATATCAATTTTATCAAATTTTTCAACAGCTGGAAAATCTAAATAAGCAATATGGTTTTATAAAGGATTTAAAAACGTTTTATCAATTTTTTATACAATTATTAAAAGTGGAAAAGCTATCTTTTAAAGGCGAACCGTTAGAAGGTTTGCAGTTAATGGGAATGCTTGAAACTAGAACTTTGGATTTTGAAAATGTTATTATCACTTCTATTAACGAAGGTGTTTTACCTGGCGGTAAAAATGATTTTTCTTTTATTCCTCACGATTTTAAAATCCATTTTGGATTACCAACATATAAAGAAAAGGATGCTATTTTTTCTTATCATTTTCAACGATTATTATGGCGAGCTAAAAATATTTATCTCTTGTATAATTCGGAAAATGATGGTTATGGCGGTGGAGAAAAAAGCAGATTTTTAACACAATTAGAAATCAAATATCCATTTATTAAATCTAGTACTGTTAGCCCAAAAGTAAAACCAATAAACACAAATCCTTTACAAATAGATAAAACCCCTGAAATTCAACAAAAACTAAAAGAAGTCTTTTTAAAAGGAATTTCTCCTTCTGCAATAGCAAGTTATATTTACAACCCTATTCAATTTTATGAACAAAAAATATTGGAAATTTATGATAAAGATAATGTAGATGAAAATATTGCCGTAAATACTATGGGAACTGTAATTCATGAAACATTAAAAGATTTATATTCTCCTTATTTAAATGCTTTTTTATCGGAACAGCATATTATAAATATGCAAAAAAAGATGGAAATTTTATTGCAAAAGCAATTTAAGGAGCATTATAAAAAGGGAAATATTGTTAGTGGTAAAAACAAGTTGGTTTATGAAATTTCTAAAAAACAGATTCAACTTTTTTTAAACAAGGAGTTAAGTTTAATAAAAGAAGGAAATGCTTTAAAAATAATAGCAATTGAAAAGGAATTATGTTCGGTAATACAAATTGACGGAATAGATTATCCTATTAAAATTAAAGGTATTGCGGATAGAATAGATGAATTAAATGGTGTAGTTAGGGTAGTGGATTATAAAACTGGAAAAGTAATTTCATCAGATTTAAAATTAACGGATTTTTCTGAAATAAAAGGAAATTATAAATACACAAAAGCCATGCAAGTTATGTTGTATTCTTATTTATTTAAACGTAATTATGTAGATAATAAATTACCTATTGAAAGCGGCATTATATCGTTTAAAAATTTGAATGCAGGTTTTTTAAAAACAAATTTTGCATCAGGAAGAGGCAAAGACTATGAAATAACAAATGAAAGAATTAAGGATTTTATGGAGGTAATTAAATCGTTAATTTTGGAAATTCATAATTCGGAAATACCATTTACAGAAAACCTAAACTTACCTTTTTAAATATGATAAAAATTATTAAAAATAAATTAGTTAAAAGCACACACCATCAAAAACCAATTGTAACGGATATTATTTTTAAAGATAATACTAAAAAAAAACCAATAGTAATTTTTTGTCACGGTTATAAAGGTTATAAAAATTGGGGAGCGTGGGATTTAGCTGCTGAAAACTTTGCTAAAAATAATTTATTTTTTGTCAAGTTTAATTTTTCTCATAACGGTGGTACGGCAGAAAACCCAATAGATTTTCCAGATTTAGAAGCCTTTGGACAAAATAATTTTACTATAGAATTAAATGATTTAGAAGACGTAATTAATTGGATTTTAAAGGAACCAACATTTAAAAATCAAATAGAAAAAAGCAATATTACATTAATCGGTCATTCGCGTGGAGGTGGAATTGTAACCATAAAGGCAGCTGAAAATAATCATGTTTCAAAACTAATAACCTGGAGTTCTGTATCTGATTTTGGATCTCGTTTTCCAACAGGAGAAGCCTTAGAAAAATGGAAGAAAGACGGGGTATCGTATATTTTAAATGGTAGAACTCATCAAAAAATGCCTCATTTATTTCAATTTTATCAAAATTTTAAAGAAAATGAAGAAAGGTTAACTATTAGAAATGCTGTTAAAAAGTTAGCAATACCACATTTAATTATTCATGGAGAAAAAGACGTGGTTGTTTTACCTAAAGAAGCCAAAAATTTACGGCTATGGAATCCTAAAAGTGAATTAGTTTTAATTAACAAAATGGAACATGCTTTGGGATGTAAACAACCTTGGAATCAACAAAAAATGCCACCTCATTTAGAAGAAGTTGTTCAAAAAAGTATAGAATTTATTAAAGAAAATTAAATTTGTTGCTAAATTCTACTTTTTAAATGTATAAAGAATCTAATATAACTTTTAAGGGAATTAACAAACTTGCAATTCCTGCAATAATTTCAGGCATTGCAGAGCCGTTACTTTCAATTACTGATACTGCTATTGTTGGTAATATTCAAAATCACCCAACAGAAGCATTGGCAGCTGTCGGAATTGCAGGTTCTTTTATTTCTGCTTTGGTATGGATTTTAGCTCAAACTCGCTCCGCTATTTCTGCAACTATTTCAAAATATTTAGGAGCAAAAAAGTTACATGAAATTGCAACCTTACC
>DGOU01000203.1:0-999 GCA_002390165.1 Lutibacter sp. UBA4458 | reverse complement strand
TGTTTTTTGTAACTGAAATTTTTCAATTATATAATGCAAACGGTTTAATTTTAAATTATGCTGTAGAATATTATAAAATTAGGGCAATTGGATTTCCATTAACTCTTTTTGTGTTTTCTGCATTCGGTATTTTTAGAGGTTTACAAAACACCTTTTGGCCAATGATAGTTAGTATTGTAGGAGCTACGTTAAATATTGGATTAGATTTTATTTTGGTTTACGGTATTGAAGGCTTTATAAACCCAATGCATGTTAAAGGAGCAGCTTGGGCAAGTGTAATTGCACAGTTTGTAATGGCGGTTTTTTCATTGATATTAATTATTAAAAAAACACCTTTTAGTTTAAAATTTACTTTTCCTTTTAACAAAGAAATTAAAAATTTGTTAGCCATTAGTTTTAACTTAATTATAAGAGCTATTTCTTTAAATGTTGCTTTGTACTTAGCCAATTCTTATGCTACAAAATATGGCGATAATTATATTGCAGCACAAACCATTGCGTTTCAAATTTGGCTGTTTTTTGCCTTTTTTATTGATGGTTATGCAAGTGTAGGCAATATTGTTTCAGGAAAACTTTTAGGAGAAAAAAATTACAAAAAAATGTGGTATTTAAGTATTAAACTAAGTAGATATGCTATTGTTATTTCGCTGTTACTCAGTTTAATTTGTGGAATTACCTATTTTTCAATTGGTCAATTATTTTCTAAAGATTCTGAAGTACTTCAGTTGTTTTATAGCATATTTTGGATAGTTTTAGTAATGCAACCGGTAAATGCAATCGCTTTTGTTTTTGATGGAATTTTTAAGGGATTAGCAGAAGCAGTAACGCTTCGAAATTTATTATTGTTTGCTACTTTTTTGGGGTTTATTCCTGTGCTTCTTTTAACCGATTATTTTAATTTGAAATTATATGGAATTTGGATTGCCTTTACTGTTTGGATGTTGTTAAGAGGAGGAATTTTAGTTGTAAAATTTAAACGGAAATATTTACTCAAAAACA
>DGOU01000171.1 GCA_002390165.1 Lutibacter sp. UBA4458 | reverse complement strand
AAATGGCTTATTAGGTTCTTGGGGGAAAAGAGGTGGATTTTACTTTAAAGAAAAAGTAAGTCTTCCAAAATTCCCACATCCAGCTTATCCAGAACCAAAATGGGGATGGGAAGAAATAGGAGAAAAATACCCTTATGCAGAAATGGGTATTACTTCAGAATTAATAAAATCATCTATCCCAGGTGAAGATGAGGAACATCCAATTAAAGCATGGGTAATCGCTGGAACTAATTTAATAAATACTGTTCCAAATCGAGAAATGATTCTTAAAGCTATGGATGCTGTAGAATTTATTGCTGTAATGGATACAATGCCAATGGAAATAACAGGTTATGCAGATGTAGTTTTACCTGAATGTACTTATTTAGAACGATATGATGGAATTAGAAATGCTGCCAAAAGAGTACCTTCATTAGCACTTAGACAACCTGTAGCAAAACCTAAATACGATTCTAAACCAGCATGGTGGATGTGTAAACAATTAGGCGAAAGATTAGGATTGCACGATTACTTCCAATACAATGATTTAGAAGATGTAATTAAATGGCAATTAGAACAAGTTGGTTCATCCTTAGAAGAAATGAAAAGGTTAGGTGTTAAAAAGTTCGAAAGAAAAACACCTTTATATATGGAAGATGGTGAAGATTTTGAATTTGCAACTAACAGTGGTAAAATTGAATTTTATTCTGATGAGTTAGCAGCTAATGGTTTTGAACCAATACCAGTTTACAAACAACATCCTGAACCACCTCAAGGTTTTTATAGATTAATTTACGGTAGGTCTCCTATGCACACTTTTAGTAGAACTATTAATAATCCAAATTTAAGTGCTCTTAAAGACACTAATAAACTTTGGGTAAATCCAAAAGTAGCAAGAGTTTTAGGCATAAAAAATGACCAAACTGTTTGGCTTGAGAATCAAGATGGAGTAGATTCTACTTTTTCAATAAAAGTTAGAGTTACAGAAAGAATTCGTTATGATTCTGTTTATATGTACCATGGTTTTGGACATAACAATAAAAAATTATCTCGAGCCTTTGGTAAAGGTATCAGCGATACTCGTATGATAACTAAAGTTGCAGTTGACCCATTAATGGGAGGAACTGGACTTAGAGGTAACTTTGTAAAAATATTAACTGAAGATCCAAATAAAAATAGTAAAGTATGAGATATGCAATGGTTATAGACACATTAAAATGTGTTGGTTGTAGTGATTGTGTTGTAGCTTGTCAAACAGAAAACAATGTACCACTTGGTTATTGTAGAGACTGGGTTACGGAAACTGTTGACGGTGCCTATCCTAATGTTGAATTAGAATTAAAATCGGAACGATGTAATCATTGTGATAACGCACCTTGTGTACGTTGTTGTCCTACAGGAGCAAGTCACATTGTTGAAGGAGGAATAGTATTAGTTACTGATGATGAATGTATTGGCTGTGGTGCTTGTATTGAATCCTGTCCTTACGATGCTCGTTATCAACACCCAGAAGGTGGATATGTAGATAAATGTACATTCTGCCATCATAGATTAGAAAAAGGTCAAAACCCTGCATGTGTAGAAGTTTGCCCAACTAAATGTATGTATTTTGGGGATTTAGATGATCCTACAAGCGAAGTTTCTGAACTATTAAAAACAAGAAAACACAAAGTTTTGGCTCCTGAAGCAGGAACTAGTCCAAACGTATATTATTTAATAAAATAAAATTATAATTATGCAAGAAGAGATTTTCGTAAGTGGACGACACCTACCAAATATAGATCCACATTTAGAAATTTGGCATTGGGAAATATCCTTATATTTATTTTTAGGAGGCTTAGCAGCTGGTGTTTTATTTTTTGCTGCTTTATTTTATCTTCTTAAAAAAGAAGATGAAATGCCTGCAACAGTAAAATATGCACCAATAATTGCTCCTATAGCACTAGTTGTTGGTTTAGCTGCCTTATTCTTTGATTTATCCCACAAACTTTATGTTTGGCAATTATACACCACAATAAGATTAGAATCCCCTATGTCATGGGGTGCTTGGGTGCTTTTAATTACCACTCCTATTTCTATACTTTGGGTATTTAGTTATTACAGAGAAACCTACCCAAAATTGGAAAAAAAATTGCAAACGTTTAAAATGTTAAAATTTTTAGAACCTTTTGAAAAATTCTTAATTAAAAACAGAAAAGTTATGGCGCTTGCTTTATTACCTTTAACTTTAATTTTAGGAATTTACACTGGTATTTTATTATCTGCATTTAATGCTAGACCTTTATGGAATAATGCCATTTTAGGCCCATTATTTTTGACCTCAGGATTATCAACAGGTGCAGCAGGAATATTATTATTTACTAAAAATCATTTTGAACGAACCTTAATTAGTAAAATTGATTTAGCACTTATTTTTATTGAATTAGCCTTAATTATTCACATGTTTATGGGAATGTATGCAGGTTCACAAGTTCAATTAGAAGCAATGCAAATTTTAATTGGTGGGCAATACACCGTAATGTTTTTTGTATTTGTAATTATACTAGGACTTATTGTTCCTTTCACGTTAGAATTAACTGAAATTATAGGTTTTAAAGTTCCTATAATTGCACCAGCCTTACTAATATTACTAGGTGGTTATGTATTTAGAATGGTTATGGTAAACGCTGGTCAGTTAACACGCTATTTATATTAAATTTAACAAAATAAATCATGAATAAACTTTCGAAAATAAAAAAGAATAGCCATATTTATTGGAATCCATATTTTGGAGGATTAATGCTTGGGCTTGTAATTCTATTCACATTTTATGTGACAGGAAGGGGTCCTGGTGCAAGTGGTGCTTTTAAAAGTACTATAGTTACCGTTGTAGATGATATCGCTCCAACTCACGCTGAAAATAATGCGTATTACAATAGATTTATAAAAAAAGGAGATTCCCCAATGAATACGTGGTTGGTATATGAAGCACTTGGATTGTTAATTGGTGGATTTTTATCAGGCGCTTTAAGCGGTAGACTTAAATTGTATGTGCAACATTCACCTAAAATTACCTCTAAAAAAAGATTAATTGTTGCAGTAATTGGAGGAATAGCTTTTGGTTTAGGTGCGCAATTAGCTAGAGGCTGTACAAGTGGTGCAGGATTAAGTGGTATGGCAGTATTATCCCTTGGTGGTTTTATTACGGTGCTTTCTATATTTGGAAGCGGATATGCCTTTGCATACTTTTTTAGAAAAAATTGGATTTAATTAATTAAAATTTAAAAATATTATGGGACCATTGATTCCTAACGGTGTAATTCCTCCAGAATGGAATTTTGTTATCGCTATTTTAATTGGTATTGTGTTTGGCTTTTCATTAGAAGCTTCAGGGTTTTCATCATCAAGAAAAATAGCAGGTGTATTTTATGGATATGATTTTGCAGTACTTAAAGTATTTTTCACCGCTGCTCTTGTTGCTATGATAGGTGTATATTATATGGACTACTTAGAACTAGTAAATGTTGAAGAACTATTTGTGTTACCAACGTATACTTGGAGTGCAATAGTAGGTGGTATTTTTATGGGGTTTGGATTTGTAGTGGCTGGTTTTTGCCCAGGAACAACACTCTGCGCTGCCGCAATTGGTAAAATTGATGCCATGGCAACCATGGTAGGTATTTTTATAGGAATATTTATGTTTTCTGAATTATACGATTTTATTGAACCTCTTTTTGATAGTTCTTACCTTGGTAGAATTACAATAACGGATTCCTTAAATATATCTCCTTATTGGTTTATATTCTTATTTGCAATACTTGCAGTAATTACTTTTTATGTTGTAGATGTAATACGCAAAAGAGTCAAAAAAGTTTTCTATTAAAATTTAATTATTATGTCAAAAACTTATAAAGTAAAAAAAGTAATTGTAAAAACGGAGTATAAAGTACTTGCGGCATTACTTATAATTTTAGCTGGTGGATTAGTTCTATTGCCTAAATATGAAAAAAATAGCGGAATAAAACCTGAAATATTTTTAAAAAATGTTATTAGTACAGAACGTTACGTTACTACAGATTTAATTGCCGATAAAATTATTAAACAAGATCCTAACTTATTATTAATTGATGTACGTAAAAAAGAAGATTATGATTCTTTTAGCTTACCGAATGCTGTAAATATTCCGTTAGCAGAAGTATTATCTTCCGATTCAGAAGCATACCTTAACCAAGATGCCTTTGATGTTGTTCTTTTTTCAAACGATCAATGTTATGCAGACCAAGCTTGGAAATTATGTAATAGATTAGGTTATAAACATCTTTATGTATTAAAAGGAGGATTAAACGAATGGTTTAGTACTATTATTAATCCTAAAGAGCCTAAAGTAACAGATTCTGAATTAGCATTTAAGCAATATAATTTCAGAAAAGCAGCAGCTATGTATTTTGGAGTGGGAAATGCTACTACAACTACTAAAGTTAAGCCTAAAAAAGTAATTAAGCTTACTAAAAAGAAAAAGAAAGTTGCTGAAGGAGGCTGCTAATACAAATTTTAATAGTTTAAAATCATGAAAGAATTAGAAAAAACAAACAGAATTTCATTTTCAGCTGTAATAATTATCTTAGTAGTATTAATTGGGGTATTAAGCTTTCAAAAACCTAATAATGTTTTCAAAAAAGATAAAAATTTAACATTAAAGCCAATTATTAATAGAGATTTTTTAATTAAAATTAAAGATTTAGATTCGGCAAGAGCAAAACAAATGGCTTTTATTGATGTTAGAAACGGTTTTGAATATAGTAAAGGGCATTTAAAAAATGCTAAAAACATTTATACTGCTGACCTTTTAGAATCTGAAAATAAACAATACATCTCTGATCTAGAAGAAAATGAGAAAACTATTGTTTTATATGGATCAAATCCTGCTGAAGCTAGTGGAGCTTGGATGTTATTAACCCAAATGGGATATAAAAACATTAAATTATTATGTGCAAAAATTCAATATATTGATAATAAATTCTCACTTGGTGAATTTACAATTGAAAAACCAATATATGATTATGCGGCATTTATGAAAAAAGCAACTTCAGGAAAAACAGCTGCAAAAAAAGTTATTAAGAAAAAAGTAATTAAATTAACCAAGAAGAAAAAGAAAGTTGCCGAAGGAGGTTGTTAATTTTTCTTTTTTAAACATATTTAAAAAGTCAGTTTATGCATTTAAACTGGCTTTTTCTTTTTCAACAAATTCCTACTCCCCTTTCCAAACAAATCAATTTCATCTATAAAAAGATAATTTCATCTTTTTATCATTTTTATTGTTCTGATTTTCAGCTTTTTATATTGTAACATTTGTTACTACGTAAAACTATTATTTATTACATGAGTAATGATAAAAATCAGTTTAAATATTGATTTTGGCGACTAATTTTATAGTAATAATTAACATAAAAATGTTTCATAAAAACTATAAAAAAATGAAAAAAGTAGTAACCTATACGCTGGCAATCTTTTTTGTAACTCTAGTATTAAACAGTTTTACAACCTTACCAAAAGATTCAATCACTAACATTAAAACTTCTTCTGAATCTGAAATTCTTGCTAATTATTTAGAAAATCATGGAAGATTTAAAAGTATCACTGAAAACACTTTAATCAATGCAGATGAAGTAAAAAAGAATTTTAAAAATTTAAAATATCATATTATTGATATTAGAAGTGAAAGTTGGTTCGAGTATGGGCATATTAAAAATGCACATAACGTAAAAGCTCAAGATTTACTTAATTATTTTGAAACTAAAATTACACCTAGCAATTTTGATAAAATTGTAGTTATCTGCTATTCTGGTCAATCCGCATCTTATTATACTAGTTTATTACGCATTGCCGGTTATAATAATGTATTTAGCATGAAATGGGGCATGAGCTCTTGGAGAGTTGATTTTGCTGAAAATTCTTGGTTAAAAAATATTAAAAATACTTTTGCTTCAAAATTAGAAACTAAAGAAAATGCCATTTTAGAAAACAAATCTTATTCTAGCTTAGAAACAGAAAAAACAGATGCCAAACCAATATTAAGAACAAAATTATTAAAAGCTTTTGCAACACCATATAGAGAACATATTATTAAATCTGCCGATGTTTTCGCTACACCTAATAATTACTATATAATTAGCTACACTAATTATGATAATTATAAAAACGGTCATATAACAGGTGCTAAAGAATATAACCCCGGAAATTCATTTCAACTTAGCACTGATTTAAAAACATTACCTACTAATAAAAAAATCGCCATTTACTGCGAAACAGGTCAAAATGCAGCCAAAATGGTAGCATATTTAAGCTTATTAGGTTATGACACTGGAAATATTGCTTACGGAGGAAACAGCTTTATGAACAAAGTATTAAAGGAAAAAAAATGGAATGCTTTTTCTAAAAAAGAAATCCACATGTTTCCAGTAATAGAATAGAACATTAATTCAAATTAAATTATAAATACCTTAAAATTAAAATCATGAAAAAATTATCATTGTATTTAATCGGATTACTTTTAATCCCTACTTTATTCTTAAGTTCTTGTGATAGAGGTGATGATATTACCGAAAATAAAACTCCTGCTTTCACCATAATGAAAGATTACATGACAACTAATAATTTAGATTTACCTAAAATAATATCTAGCCCTGATGGCGTAAAATTTGTTGCCGGGCCTCCTGCTGATGCAGATTTAAACACTTTTTTAGCCAAATATTATATTATGGACATCAGAAGTGCAGCAGATTTTGCTAACGGACATATTCAAGGAGCAACAAATGTACCATTTACAAATATTTTAACAGAAGCAACAAACGCAGGAAGCAAACCAATTTTGATAGTTTGTTATACAGGACAAACAGCTTGTTTTGGAACTGCATTATTACGTTTATATGGTTATAGTAATTCACAAGCTCTAAAATGGGGAATGTCAGGTTGGAATTCAGCTACTGCAGGTCCTTGGAATAATAACATTGGAAATCCTGCAGATGGTAATACCAACTGGTCTTACTCTACAGCTCCATCAAACCTAGTTTTTTCAAACCCTACAATTTCAAGTTTTTCAACAGATGGCAGTCAAATATTAAAAGATAGAGTAGAACAAGTTGTAGCTGATGGATTTAAAGGAGTTAGCGGAGCCGATATTTTAGCTTCACCTTCAGAATATCATATAAATAATTTCTTTAGCGCCACCGATTATCAAGGTTTTGGACATATTGCAAATGCTTATAGAATTAATCCTTTAACCCTTACCGATAATATCTATTTAGGATTAGATCCTACAGCAAAAGTAGCAACCTATTGCTATACTGGGCAAACTTCAGCAGTAATAACTGCCTATTTAAGAGTATTAGGTTATGATGCCTACAGTATAAAATTTGGTATGAACGGTTTGTTTAATTCAAACGATGCTTGGGTTTCAAACAAATGGAGTTCTTCAGTTCCAAAAAATTTACCATTAGTAAATTAATTCAAATTTAAATTCTATAATAATGAAAATTAAAATATATATTTTACTAGTTATTGCAGTTCTTTTCCAAATAAGTTATACCTATTCTCAAGGTTGTGATGGAGATGAGCCTGTTACTACAAAAAATGGTACGGGGCCAGAATATAAAATTTTTGGATACCTACAAACACAATACGATTATACGTTTAATGATATTAATGAGAATTCATTAACCTTTAAACGTGCTCGTTTAGGAATAAGAGGAAATGTTGCTAATGATTTTTCATACTACTTTATGCTAGAAGCAAGTCCGTTTATTGGTGGCGTTGGTAGCGCATACTTAATGGATGCTTTTGTAACCTATCATAAATATAATTGGGCTAAAATTTCAGTTGGGTCCTTTAAACAACCATTTAGTTTAGAAGTTAATACGCCTTGTAACGGCTTAACAACTATAAATAGGTCTATTGTTGCTGATCAACTAGTTGCTCCTCAACGTGATTTTGGTTTAGCCATTTTAGGTGGAAATAAATATACCAAATTTCGATATTCTGTTGCTTTAATGAATGGTAGAGGTTTAAATGTAAAAGATAATAATTCAAAAAAAGATATTATTGGTAGAGCAACTTATAAATTATTCGATTTTTTAAGTATTGGTGGAAGTTTTAGATACGGTTATCCAAATAACACTACAGATACCCGAACAACGTATGGTGCAGAAATGGCTTTTAAACTAAATAATTTAAAAATTCAAGGAGAATATATTTATGATGAAGGCGATTATAACCGTGCTGCTGGTGGAGGTTGTGGATCTGAACCGGTTGAATTAGGTGAAAAAAGAGACGGTGCTTATATTATGGTTTCTTATGATACTAAATGGAAAGTACAACCCGTATTTAAATATGAATATTTTGATCCAAACATTGATGTTGAAAAAATTGGTTATCAAGAAATGATGACCCTTGGAGCAAGCTATTTTGTAAACGATAAAGTACGAATTCAATTAAATTACCAAGCGCATATTGAAACCTATATAAATATAGATAATGATATGCTATTAGCTCAAATTCAAATAAAATGGTAACACTTAATTGAATAGTTAAAAAACTCTTGATAAATATCAGGAGTTTTTTTTTTGTCTTTTGTATCTTTGTTTAAATTAATAGCTTAAAAAATGATTACAGACAAGGCAATTATTAAACAAAAATTATCCGATTATTACGTACATATTTTTGAAAAAGATCTTATTGAAGAAATAAGTAATTTAGGAGCTTATAAGGCCTTGTCTAATGGGGAATTAATAATTAATATTGGGGATAATATGACACATATTCCTCTTATTTTAAATGGCGCTGTTAAAGTTATTCGTGAAGATCGAAAAGGGGAAGAAATTACCTTATATTTTTTAGAAAAAGGAGATACTTGTGCTATTTCGTTTGTAAATTGTATAAACAAAAGAAAGAGTATTTTAAAAGCAATTACTGAAAAGGAAACGGAAGCTGTGTTTATACCTGTAAATAAAATTGATGAATGGCTAAAAAAATATGAAACCTGGCGTCATTTTATTATAGATAGTTACCATATGCGATTAATTGAAATGGTGGAAGCTATTGATAGTTTGGCTTTTATGAGGTTAGATGATAGGTTATACAAATTTTTATCTGATAAGGTAAAAATAATGAAAGATAGTGTACTAAAAATTACACATCAAGAAATTGCTGACGACTTAAACACCTCAAGAGTAGTAGTTTCTAGAATGCTAAAACAGTTAGAAAACGAAGGTAAAATTACAATTAGGCGAAACCGTATTATTGTAAATTTTTAAACTAACATTTTTACATAATCTTCTTCAGTAATAATTGGAATTCCTAAGGTGTTTGCTTTATCTTTTTTGCTTGGTCCCATTTTATCTCCAGCAATAATAAAATCTGTTTTTTTAGATATAGAACTAGATACTTTTCCTCCATTATTTTCAATAGATTTTTTTAGTTCATTACGGCTAAATTTTTCAAACACTCCAGAAACTACAAAAACTTTCCTTTCTAATTTGTTTGTAGCATTTAATAAGGTAGCTTCATCTAGTTTAAATTGTAAGCCAAAATTTCTTAATCGATCAACTATTTGAATATTTAATAAATCCGAAAAGAAATTTTGAACACTTTCTGCTATTCTATCTCCAATTTCATCTACTGAAATTAGCTCTTCAAAAGTAGCAATCATTAAGTTATCCAAAGATTTAAAATGCTTTGCCAATTTTTTAGCTACGGTTTCCCCAACAAATCTAATTCCTAAAGCAAAAAGTACTTTTTCAAAAGGCACATTTTTGGAGGCTTCAATTCCAAAAATTATATTTTCTGCAGATTTTTCTGCCATTCTTTCTAAAGGAATAATTTGCTCTTTCTTTAAATTATATAAATCGGCATAATTATAAATTAATCCTTCATTATAAAGCAACTCAATAGTTTCTGCTCCTAAACCATCTATATTCATTGCTTTTCTACTAATAAAATGCTGGATTCTACCTGTTATTTGAGTTGGGCACCCATATTCATTAGGGCAATAATGCTTGGCATCTCCATCCGTTCTTACCAGCGCTGTATTACAATCTGGGCAATGTTTAACATATATAGTTGGCTCAGAATTTTTTGGTCTTTTACTTAAATCTACTCCTACAACTTT
>DGOU01000145.1:1872-9193 GCA_002390165.1 Lutibacter sp. UBA4458 | reverse complement strand
AGACATCAAAATAATTTAAACTTATACTTTATTAATGCTTCTAATTTTTCTTCTAAAATTGTTTTAAATGAAACCGATAAAGCTTATGTTGATGTTACAAATAATTTAACTTTTTTAAACGATAACAGTTTTATTTGGACTAGTGAAAAAGACGGATTTAACCATATTTATCTTTATAACAAAGATGGTTCTCTAAAAAATAAAATTACTAATGGAAACTGGGAAGTAACTAATTTTTATGGAATTAACAAAAAAACAAAAACTGTTTATTATCAATCTACGGAAGATGGATCTATTAACAGGACCATTTACGCTATAAACTTAAATGGAAAAAACAAAACACGATTAACAAATTCCTCTGGAACAAATTCCGCTGCATTTAGCAAAAACTTTGATTATTTTATCAATACTTTTTCTGATGCAAATACACCTCCAATTTATACTTTATACAATGGAAAAGGGGCATTAATAAAAGAAGTATTAAACAACTCAAAATTAGCAAAGGAGTTGAAAAATTATAATCTTTCTTCAAAAGAATTTTTCACTTTAAAAACTCCAAATGGAGCGTTCAATGCTTGGATGATAAAGCCAGTAAATTTTAACAAAAATAACAAGTATCCACTTTTTATGACACAATATTCTGGTCCGGGTTCCCAATCTGTAAGTAATACTTGGAGCCGTTCAAATGACTACTGGTACAAATTATTATCCGAAAAAGGATATGTAATAGTTTGTGTAGATGGAAGAGGAACTGGATTTAAAGGTAGAGACTTTAAAAAAGTTACTTATAAAGAATTAGGAAAATATGAAGTTCAAGATCAAATTGAAGCTGCAAAAGAATTAGGAAAATTATCTTATATTGATGAAACAGAAATAGGGATTTGGGGTTGGAGTTATGGCGGATTTATGTCAGCTAATTGCTTACTAAAAGGAAACGATGTATTTAAAATGGCAATTGCTGTTGCTCCTGTTACTAGTTGGCGATTTTACGATTCGGTTTATACAGAACGCTATATGCAAACCCCACAAGAGAACCCTACCGGTTATGATGAAAATTCACCTTTAAATTTTGCTCAATTTTTAAAGGGGAAATTTTTATTAGTACATGGAAGCGGCGATGACAATGTTCATTTTCAAAACTCTATGAGACTTTCCAATGCGTTAATTGAAGCAAATAAACCTTTTGACGAAGCAATATATCCAGACAGAACACACAGTATTTATAGAGGTAAAAACACTCGATTACACCTTTACAATAAAATGACTACTTTTATCGAGCAAAATTTAAAAATAAATAAACAAACAATTAAATTATGAAAGAATTACCATTTAGAAAGCATCATCCAAAAGGGCTATATACCTTGTTTGCAACGGAAATGTGGGAACGATTTAGTTATTACGGCATGCGTGCCTTATTGGTACTTTATTTAACTGCAACCTTAGTAAAAGATGGTTTTGGATTAGACAGAGAAGCTGCTTTAGAAATTTATGCAATTTTTACTGGTTTAGTTTATTTAACTCCTATTCTAGGTGGTTGGGTTTCTGATAAGCTACTAGGACAGCGAAAAACCGTATATATTGGTGGTTTAGTTATGGCTGTTGGACAATTTTTTCTAGCTGCAAGTTCCTTTTTAGATCATTCATTATCTCCTGAAGTTCGGTTATCCATTTTTCATTATGGCCTAGGTATTTTAATTATTGGTAACGGATTTTTTAAACCAAATATTTCAACCGTTGTAGGTGAATTTTACAATGATAATGACCCAATGAAAGATTCTGGATTTAACATCTTTTATTTAGGAATAAATTTAGGAGCCATTTTAGGAACTTTTATTGCTGGTGGATTAGGAGAAAGCGTTAATTGGGGATATGGATTTTTAGCTGCAGGTTTTGGTATGATTTTAGGTGTACTTTGGCTAAACTGGAGAGAAAACACATTAGAGCATTATGGTTTACCTCCAAACACTCCAAAGGATAAAAACAGATTAGATTTAAAAGATTGGTCAACCATTGTTATTTATTCTATTTCTTTAATTATAGCTACTTTGGCTGTAATTTACATTTGGGGATTTTTACCAGAAATGGCTAGAACAGCTGTAACTTATATATTGTTTGCTGCAATTGTTGTTGGTTTATCATATACTATATTTAAAGGTACAAATGGAGCTGATGAATGGAGTAGAATGGCTGTAATTATTGTATTGGCCGTTTTTAATATTGTTTTCTGGGCTGGTTTTGAACAAGCCGGTGGTACTTTTAGTTTATTTGCTAGAGACAATACAGACCGTATAATGTTTGGTTGGGAAATGCCAGCAACATGGTTTCAAAATGTAAATTCATTTGCTATTTTAATATTTGCTTCCTTATTTTCATTAATGTGGATATGGTTAGATAAAAAAGGGTGGAACCCAAGAACACCAATGAAATTTGCTTTAGGATTTTTCTTAGGAGCTATTGCCTTTTTTGTGATGACACAAGCTCAAGGTCTTGCAGATTCAGGGATAAAAGTATCACCTTGGTGGTTAGTTTCCGTTTATGTACTGTTAACTTTAGGAGAATTAATGTTATCTCCTATTGGTTTATCTATGATTACAAAATTAGCACCAACAAAATTAGTTTCTGTGGTAATGGGATTATGGATGGCAAGTTTTGCAGCTGGTAACTTTATGGCAGGTATGCTAGAAGGAATACTTAAAAAGTTTGATTACCCATTATACCCTTTTATTATGTGGGTGATGATTATTATTGGTGTTATAACCGTTCTAATTTCTCCTTTACTTAATAAAGCAATGAAAGGAATTCACTAAAAAATGAGTATTTACCATAAATAATAAATTAACTAAAAACTCAGCTAACTTGTTTAGTTGAGTTTTTTTTATATAAATAATAATTAAAATGAGTACAGAAAAAAAAGATTTAGGTTTTATCGGTTTATTAAAATCATTCACAAAACCTTTTTGGTTAGCAAGTGTAATGGAACTTTTTGAACGTTGGGCATGGTATGGTTTATTTGCTGTCTTGGCATTATACTTAGTAGGGTCAACTGATGAAGGCGCCTTAGGTTTTACACAAATCGAAAGAGGTGAAATAATGTCTTATGTTACTTTTATTTTGTATTTATTACCAATTATTACAGGAGCAATTTCTGATAAAATTGGTTATAAACTATCATTAATAATTGCTTATTTATTATTGGGTATAGGTTATTATTTTATGGGAGAAGTTTCTTCATATTCTTCTGTTTTTATTATGTTTTTAATAGTCGCTTTTGGTGCAGCTATGTTTAAACCTGTTGCATCTGCTATTGTTACTAAATCTACTGACAAACGAAATTCATCTTTTGGATTTGGTGTGTTTTATATGATGGTAAATATTGGCGGTTTTTTTGGACCTCTTTTTTCTGCAAAATTACGAGATGAATATGGTTGGAAAATTGTATTTATAATGGCAACTGTGGCGATAGCTGTAAACTTAATAATAGTAGTCTTCTTTTTCAAAGAACCAAACAGAGAAAAAAATGAAGATTCATTAGGTAAAACAATCATTAAGTCCTTGAAAAATATTTTTGAAGCTCTTTCTGATATGAAATTGACTTTACTTCTTTTAATAATGGTTGGTTTTTGGTTAATGTTCAATCAATTATTTTACACTTTACCTGTATTCATTGAAGAGTGGGTAAATACAACACCTCTTTACGACGCCCTATCAAACTACACGCCTTGGATTGCTGAATTTTTCAAAAATAAACATGGCGGAATTAACCCTGAAATGGTTGTAAATCTTGATGCATTTTTTATAGTTATTCTACAAATGATTGTTTCAACTATCATATTAAAATGGAAACCAATTAATGCTATGATGACGGGTATTTTTATAGCAGTCATCGGTATTGCTTTATCTTTTTATACCTCAAATGTATTTTTTACAATATTTGGGATTTTAATTTTCGCAATAGGTGAAATGACTTCCAACCCAAAATTTTCTGACTATATCGCCAAAATCTCACCTAAAGGGAAAGAAGCGCTTTATATGGGAACTTACTTTTTACCAATTGCTTTTGCAAATTTATTAACTAAGTGGATTACAGGAGATTTATACCAAAGTCTATCTGATAAAGTTGGTTTAATAAGGCGAGAATTAACTTCTAAAAATATTGAATTACCTGAAATTAGCGATACTTATACAAAAAATCAGTTTTATAATGAAGCTGCTTCCAAATTACAAATGACTCAAGACCAAATGACAAACCACATTTGGAATATCTATCACCCAGGTAACATCTGGTATATAATTGCGGCTATAGGCTTATCAACAATTATTGGGTTAATTATTTATGATTATGTTATAAAAAAACAACTTAAAAAAGCTGCTTAATTTAAAACAATTAGAAACGCTTCTTTTATTAGAGGCGTTTTTTATATATCTAACTTTTTAAAATAGATACAATGAGTCAATCATCAAACGAATTTTTTAAAACACAAGTATTAGGGCATCCTGCTGGACTTTTTGTATTATTTTTTACTGAAATGTGGGAACGTTTTTCATTTTATGGAATGCGGGCATTATTGGTTTTATTTTTAGTAAGCGCTTTTGGATTAGGTGGTTGGAACTGGCCTAGAGAAAATGCCTTAGCTCTTTATGGTACCTATTTAGCCTTACTATATTTAACTCCCATAATTGGCGGAACCTTAGCCGATAAATACTTAGGAAATAGAAAAGCTATTATTATTGGCGCTTTAATTATGACTTTAGGGCACGCTAGTATGGCTGTTGAGGCTAGTCCATTTTTTTTATACTTAGGATTACTTTTATTAGTTATTGGTACTGGTTTTTTTAAACCGAATATGAGCTCTTTTATTTCCATTTTATACAAAGATTTTCCTGAAAAAAAAGATGGTGCTTACACTATTTTTTATATGGGTGTAAATGCTGGAGCATTTTTAGGAATAATGCTTTGCGGTTATATGGGAGAAGAGTTAGGATGGAGTTGGGGATTTGGTTTAGCTGGAATTTTTATGCTGTTAGGCTTGTTACAATTTACTTTTGCTCACGGAATTTTTGGCGAAGTTGGTAAAAGACCAAATAAAGAAAATAAAAAAATTGAAGCGGATAATCATACCGAAATTGAAGACAAATTAAATCCGTTTACATTAGTAGATAAACTACTTATTGTTATAGTAGCAATATTAGGACTTACCTGGATTATAAATGATCCGTTATCTAAAATTATAGATTATAATTTACTTAGTTTCCACAAAACAGATTATGCAGGTTATGTTATAGTTATTACTCTTATCCTATTCTTATTTTTAATTGTTTCAAGAATAATACGATACAGTAAAATTACTCGTGATAAAATGATTGCTGTGGTAATTTTTGCTTCTTTTATTATCTTCTTTTGGGCATCCTTTGAACAAGCTGGAGGTAGTATGAGTATTTTTGCAAAAGACTATACTAATAGAATATTGTCTGGTAATGCTGCATTTATTTTTAACATTGTTGATGTAATTATTACTATTGTCCCTATTGCTATAATTACTTGGGTTTTATATCTACTATTTAAGCAAACTTTTAAAAAATATTTTATTTCTAATTTAATTTTAGGATTTAGTTTTTTAATAATTTGGGGATTAGTAATTTGGAAAATAGATAGAAATTTTACTACTTATTCTTATGAAATTTCTTATCCTACTTATCAGGTTTCTACAACAAATGCAAATGGAGAAATTCAGAAAAAAAATTATGTAATTACAAATACAACAAAAGTTCCTGAAAATGTAGAGATAATTACTAAAAATACGGTAATTCGTTCCTCTTCAGAATATCATCAAAACGATAAAGTTACCATTATTGATATCGATAAAAAAGGAACTAATTTTAAATATCTTACTCCAGAAAAGGCTTCGCTAATAAAAACAAAAATACAAGCAAGTATTATTAAAAAACGAGAAAATGAAATTCAAATTCCTGCAACATGGTTTTTAATTTTAAATTCGTTATTTATTATTGTTTTTGCACCGCTTTTTTCAAAATGGTGGGAAAGTAAATACAACCCAAATCCTGCATCAAAATATGCTATTGGCCTTTTCTTTTTAGGAATTGGATTTGCATTTTTAGCATTTGGAGCTTCTGGTATTCCACAAGGAGCAAAAACTGCTTCTATAAGTATGGTTTGGTTAATTTTGGCATATTTATTTCACACTTTAGGAGAATTATGTGTTTCTCCTGTTGGCTTATCTTATGTAAGTAAATTAGTACCGCCTAGAATGATTGCTTTTATGTTTGGCGTTTGGTATTTGGCTTTGGCTATAGGAAATAAAGCATCCGGTAAAATGGGAGCAATGATTGATGATATAACTGCAAAATACGATATTGCTACTTTCTTTTTAATTTTTACATTTGTACCTATAATTATTGGTATTATAGCGTTAACCTTAACTCCTGTTTTAAAGAAATTAATGCACGGCGTTAAATAAAATAAACTAATTTGTAATTTTGGCAATATTATTGCGTCCTAACTTTTAAAAATAACTAAAATTAAATTAATGAAAAAAATAACTTTCTTATTAGTATTTATTTTTGCAATTTCGGCAAATGCTCAAGAAATTAATTGGATGACTTTTGAACAAGCAATTGCAGCTCAGAAAAAAAATCCTAAAAAAATAATGATTGACGCCTATACTAAATGGTGCGGACCTTGTAAAATGTTAGACCGCAATACTTTTCATAATCCTGATTTAGTAGCTTATGTTAATAAAAACTACTACGCAGTAAAATTTAATGCTGAAGGAAATGAAACTATCAATTTTAAAGAAAAAACCTTTGGTAATCCAAATTTTGACCCAAATAAATCTGGCAGAAATAGTTCTCATCAACTAGCAGGATATTATAGTGTAAGAGCCTATCCTACCATTCTTTTTTTAGATGAGAAGTCTGATTTTATCGGCCCTTTAGTAGGATATAAAACTCCAAAACAATTAGAACTATTTTTGAAAGTTTTTAAAAATGATGATTATAAAAATATCAAAACCAAAGAAGAATTTCAAAAATATTCTTCTAATTTCACTTATAAATTTAAGGAATAAATTTTCTTAATTCATTTAATAAAAGCTCCTTTTTGCACAGTATTGTAAAAAGGAGTTTTATTTTTTACACACGTTTTTTTCCAATTATTCAAATAACTTTTATAATTTGAAGCATCCGCAACTATATAGGTTGGATGTAATCTTTTCAATAATCTTTCTAAATTAATTTTAGGAGATTGCTGCAATAGAATTGCTACAGGTTTTTTAATTTTTAAAGGAAACAACCCTAAGCTATC
>DGOU01000145.1:0-1820 GCA_002390165.1 Lutibacter sp. UBA4458 | reverse complement strand
ACCAATTAAATACGATTTTATCGGTTCACCCATACTAATTAATTGATTATTAGAAGTATAAACTTTTAAACTATCGCCTTTTCTAAAACCTAAAATGGATGTTTTAGTTTTATTAAATACAATAAATTCGTTATTAGTTTCTCGTTTATATTTTTCAAAAATAAAGATAGTTTGTATTAAAATAATGCTGGTCAACACCAATATTAATCTTTTAAAATTCCGCTTTTCTAAAAATTTAAAAGCAACTAAAATTAAAATATAAAAAGCTAACATTATCCAAATTGTTGTAGATATATTTTTGATTAAAAAGGACGGCCGATTTGCTATCCAAGAAACTATTTCATTCATAATATGAATAGTAAAACTATACGTTTTTGCAAAAAGAGATGGTAAAACACCCAATAAGGAAAGTGCTATTACTAAAATTCCAGCAATTAAAATTACACCTAAGAAAGGAATAATTATCAAATTAGCAACAAAAAACAAACCTGGAAATTGATGAAAATAATAAATACTTAATGGTAATATTCCTATTTGAGCAGCGATAGAAACCGTAAATAGTTGCCATAATTTATTTAAAATCCAATATTTTGATGATAATAAATTAACAAATTTTGGTTGCAACCATACAATAAAAAATACTGCTAAATAACTTAATTGAAAACCCACTTCAAATAAATAAAATGGGTGAACTAACAATAAAAAAAACATAGATATTACCAACGTATTATAAATATTTGAAAGCCGATTTACATTTAAGCTTATGGCGATAGCTGTAAACATAGCCACTGCCCTAACAACAGATGCTGACAACCCAGCTAAAATAGCATACAACCACAATAAAATTACAGTTAAAATTAAAGCAACTGTTTTTCCTTTTTTAAAATAATGTAAGGGTTTAAATAACCACGTTAATAGTAATAATAAAATACCAATATGTAAACCTGAAACTGCTAATATGTGAATAGCTCCTGCACTGGCATAACTTTTTAATAAATCTGTAGATACATAATTTCGTTGTCCTAATAATAATGCGTTTATTACAGCCAGTTCATCATTTTTAAACCCTTTTTGCTTTAAAACACTATTAATTTTATTTCTAAAATTCGCGGCAATTCCTCTAATAGTTCGCCTTTTTATAGTTAATTTTTTATATTGATTTTTGAATAGTTTAATCTGATAAAATATTTGTTGATTTTCTAAATATTTTTTATAACTAAAACCATACGGATTTTTAGCATTTGGTATAGTTTGAAATGGAACTTTGGCTAATAAAATTGTATCTACATCCAATTTATTATCCAAACTATCTTTTTTAATATTTACTAAAATTTTTCCAGAAGTTTTGACCTTATTTAGTTGAACTACTTCTGCTTCAAATTTGTTATAAAACTTATTTGGCTTTAATACTTTGGTTATTTGTAAATAAATTATTGGATTAAGATTACTTGATAATCTAGACACATTTCCAAAATAATCCATTTTATTTTTATCATTTTGAAAAGTAATAGTTGCAATTCCAATAAATACAGCAATAGCAAAAAAAAGATAAGCAAAGAAAAATTTAGGCAACCTTTTTTTTGAAATAAAAAAATAAACGATTCCTAAAAGAAAAACTAAAACTATTAAAATTTTAACTACAAAATCATTGTCCAAATGAAAGTGTTTTCCAAATAAAATTCCAACCATTAAGAAAAGGGTAAGTTGTGCAGGTATAAACTTTAAAAACTTAATCATAGCGCTATAAAAGTATAAAAAAATAATCAAATCATTTTTGTTGAAATTTGAAATCATTTTTTTAATTCTATGATTTAAATCAT
>DGOU01000160.1:19403-32082 GCA_002390165.1 Lutibacter sp. UBA4458 | reverse complement strand
GGAAATTCCGCCATTATTTACAACTTGTTATATCCATCCAAAGATAACTAAATAACACTAATAGTTTCCGGATAAACGTATATTATTGTTTTGTTTTTGAGTTATATTTTTAACCGCTATATCTAACGGACTTTCTATATTTAATAAATCTTTTTTACTAACATGCGTATAAATCATAGTGGTTTCTGGTTTAGCATGTCCTAATAATTCTTGTATATAACGTAAATCAATACCATTTTCTAATAAATGGGTTGCATAACTATGCCTTAAGGTATGTGGTGTAACTCTTTTTGTAATTTTAGCTGCAATACAAGATCTTCTTAAAAATGCCCTAACACTTTCTGCACTATATTTTTGACCAGTTTTTCCTTCAACAAAATAATATTTCGGTTCATAACTCATCAAATAATTTTGCATTAAGGGTATAAAACTTTTTGCTAATATTATATTTCTATCTCTCCTCCCCTTACTATTTTTAACAACTATTTGTCGCCTATCAATATCTATATTGCTTAATTGTAAATTTATTAATTCGCTAATTCTTAATCCAGCAGAATATATCATTGCCAATATGGCTCTGTGTTTTAAATTTTTTGTGTAGCGTAATAAATCAATAATTTCTTCTTTAGATAAAACAATGGGTAAAATTCTACTTTTTTTTGGTCGTTTTAATTGCAAATCATCTATTTTACATTCAGGATAAAAAGCTTTAAACAATTTTATTGCACTTATTAATTGCCGGTGCGTACTAACACTATATTTTCTAGGTATAAAAACGTCTTCAATAAATGTTTCAACATGCCTATTTGTAAGTTCCTTTAAAGGGGTCCTTTTTATATAACTAATAAAATCTGCAATAAAAGTAAAATAGGTTTTAACGGTGCTTTCACTATAACATTTTCCTTTTAAATATTTTACATAAGCCCGAATAACTTCCTTATTTTCTTCAGAAATAATTCTTTTCTCTTTGATATGTTTTAATTTAATTTGTCTAAATAATGACTCATCTGCCTTAAATTTTGCATCATTTTTTAAAGTTTTTTTAAGTTGAACTATATTTTCTTCGGTATATAAGGTATACCAACCAACAAGTGTTTTGCTCCACCTATAATTGCCGAGTTTTTTAACTTTTGAAATTAGATATTGATTAAATTTAAAATCTAATAATAAAACAATATTTTTTCGATGGATTACTTTTTTTAATGTAATAATTGGAAATTGTTGTGGAAAGTTTTTCATAGCAAAACAAAAATACAATATTTTTATTATCTATAAACTTGAATTTTATTTTTTCTTAAAATTGCCTTCATCAAAATTATTTACGATTTTAGCCTAAAATTTTAAGTTTATTATTGGTGCACAAAAAAAAAGGAAATAAAAAAAAGTATGAATTTGACTTAACTATTTTTGAGGATTATAACAAATTTGAATTATCTCAATTAATTTTAAAGAATAAAAAAAAAGCAAGCAACACTATAAATGATTTTTTAATTGGCTTAAAAAATGAGGCAACCGATTCTAAAGAAACTTCCAGAATTATTTATAAATTTCTATTAGAACAAAAAATAACTAAAAAAGAAGAAAAACAACTAAAAACTAGAGTTGCAGACATGTTTAAAATTATTGGAGTTGGTGTTCCTTTTATGATAATTCCTGGAGCTACCATACTCATCCCCTTTTTACTAAAAATAGCAGAAAAAAATGGAATAGATTTATATCCATCAAATTTTAATGGAAAAGATAACTCTAACTAATTAAGGTATATTTTTAGATATATTGGTTAAAATTATTATGCCAAATAATTTTGTTCCGCTAATTTTATTTTTGGATTTACTCTGTCCAATTTCGGTAAAGTAAATTTAAAACTACTTCCTTTATTTACTTCACTAGTAACGGTTAATTCTCCATTATTATTTTTAACAAATTCTTTTACTAATAACAATCCTAAACCAGAGCCTTGTTCGCCACCAGTTCCTTGAGTAGATTTTTTAGTGTCTAAACTAAATAGATTGTCAAAATTTTCTTTTGGTATTCCAACACCGTT
Source organism: Lutibacter sp. UBA4458 (assembly GCA_002390165.1). Classification (GTDB taxonomy): domain Bacteria; phylum Bacteroidota; class Bacteroidia; order Flavobacteriales; family Flavobacteriaceae; genus Lutibacter. Next base: position 30,038 of record DGOU01000160.1, on the reverse strand, counting down.
ATCTTTTACTTCAATTTCTATTTTATTTTCATTTTCTAATGCAGTAATTTCAATTAGTCCCTTTTCATTAGTAAATTTAACAGCATTTGACATTAAATTTCTAAGGATAGTATTAAGCATATTTTTATCAGCTTTAACAAAAAATGAAGATTTTAAATTGGTTTTAATTTTAATATCTTTGCTTAAGGCTTGAGCTTCTATTAAAGCCGCTACATTATCAATTTGCTCATTTAAATTTAATTCTTCTGGATAATATTTACTAGTACCAGATTGCGATTTGGCCCACAAAAGTAAATTATTTAAAAGTTCAGATGCCTTTTCAGAAGATTTTGATATAATTTCAAGAAATTTAATTTTTTTATCTTCGGTATAAACATCACTATTCTCTATTAATAAATCTGTAAATCCTTTTATAGAATTAAACGGGTTTTTTAAATCATGACCAATAATTGAAAAAAGTTTATCTTTTGCCCTATTTAGTTTTTCTAGGCTATTTTTTTGTCCCTCAATTTCATCGTTCATGGTATTAATTTTAAAGTTTTTATACTTTAATAAATTAAAAGCTTCTTGTTTTTTAGCATATTGAAAATTTAACAAAATTATTAAAACCCCAAAAATAACCATGGCTACAATTAAACCATAAATAAATTTCTTTTCGTTTTCGCTTTTGCTTTTAATTTTACCATTTTCATTAGATAACTTACTTACTTTTGAATTACTAGTTTCTAATTCATTTAAAGTTTTAAAAAGTTTAATAGTTTTTTGTTGATTTATTTCATTTAAACTATCCTTTAAACTTGTATACTTTTTTAAATATTGGTAGGATTTCAAAATTTTTCCAAGACTATAATTTGCATCCGATAAATTTTTAAAGTTTTCTAATCTAACCATTAAATTATTATAACCATATAATTGGCTTTTTTTAGCATAGGCAATTGAAGAAGATTCTAGTTTAAGCAAGTGAGCTAATTCTGATTTATTTAAATAAATTATTGCTATTAATTCTGAGTTATTCTCATGTTTGGCTATAACCAACGCTTTATCAAATAATTTGTTTGACTTTTTATAATTTTTAAGTACTTTATATGTATCTGCAATATTATTATAATTAGTTGCAATATTATTTTGATCGTTTAATGCGGTTGCTATTGCTAATGATTTTTTATAAAATTCTAAACCTTTTTTTATGTTTCCGTCATCTGAAACAGCATTTCCTAAATTCAAATAACAAATTGCAATTTTTGAGGAATCTTTAAGTATAACACTTGTATTTAAGGCTCTAGTATAATATTTTTTTGCAAAATCATAATTTTTTTGATTATAAAACAAGGTACCTATATCACTATAATTCAAATAAATACCATTATTATTTTTTAATTCTTTAAAAATATTTAATGATTTTATTAAATACTCAAAAGCTATATCCTCTGAAAATAAATTAGAATAACAAAAACTTAAATTATTATATACTTTTGCAATCATTAATTTATTTTGTTGCTTTTCAAAAATCACTTTTGAAGCATCAAAATTTTTGATAGAATTTCCATATTCCCTTTTTAATAATTGTAAAAAAGCTAAGTTAAATAACGATATAGCTTCGTTATTTTTATTATGTATTTTTTTTGAAAGGGTTACTGCTTTTTGAAAATAAAACATAGCTGTATCATATTTATGATACATATAAAAATTTCCAATTTTATTAGCCAAATTAATTTTTGTAGAATCAACGTTTTGCTGGTTATACACTTGTTTTAATGAGTCAATTTTTTTTATATTTTGACCATTAATACTTACTGAGAAACTTATAATAATTATAAGTGCTAGGAGTTTTTTCATTATTTTTTTGATAAGCACCAAATACAAATAAATACTTTTTATTAATAATTTTATGCTATTTACTGCATCAAAGTTACCATTTATTTATTTAAATAAAAAATAATAATATAATTATTTTAATTGAAAATTAATATCCTTAATGTTTTTATTAACATAGTTATTAACAAAATTAAAAGTCATTAATTGGTTTCCTTTTAAATTTTTATTTATAATTGATTTTATTATGTTCAATTTTAAAAACTGTTTAAACATAGGTTTAGCTCTTTTTTTATAACTATAATGCCAAGGTTCATATTTAAACCCTTTTCTATTAATAGAATTATCATATACTAAAAAGAATCCAAATTTTTCAGAATTAGCATCCATCCATTTTTTTAGAGGATTATAAACTCCATTTTTAGCATAATTAGTTTCTACTAATAATTTTAAAGGCATTTTTACTTTTGCATCAATTATATCCATTTCCGTTCCCCAATGATGTCTTGATGTTCCGGGGATAGTAGTATAATTTATAATTTTTTGAAAAATTTCTTTTGGAGTAAAACCTTCTAAAGCAAATTTATTATATTTATTATTCCAAATGTACAATTGCCTTTGATAACTTCTATAACCAGAAACTATTTGAATTTTTATGCCGCTTTTTAAAGCTTCTTTTTGCATTTTTTTAAACTGCCTAAAAACTTCTGGCTGTAATTTAATTGTATTTCCTACCAATTCTAAATCTCCCCTACCTGTTAATGCTTTTTTAGAATAAGTTTGTTGAGCATTTAGTGCGTTACTATTCAAAATAAAAAGAAGTAACAAGCTAATAATTATATATTTATTTTTATTTTTCAAAATCAATTAGAATTCGATTTACTTAATAAAACAGCAGGAACTCCATCATAACTAATATTTTTTTGAAATACCATATAACATTTTTGTAGCACTCTTATAGATGCTTTATTTTCTTTATAAGCTCTTGCAATAATTTTATGCATTTTTAACGAATTAAAGCCATAATTTATACATGCATTTGCTGCTTCGGCTGCATAACCTTTATTCCAATATTTTTGATAAAACCGAAATCCTAAATCTATTTCATTATTACTATTTTTTAAACCACACCAACCAATAAATTCATCCGTTTCGTTTAAACAAACTGCCCATCTACCAAATCCATGTCTTTTATATTCCGTGTAATTTTTTATAAATACATAAGCTTCTTTTTCCGTTTTAAAAGGTATATCTCCAGTAAATTTTAATACTTTTTCATCCTTATTTAAATGATAAAAATGAAACCCATCCGAAGAAATAAATTCTCGCAAATACAATCGTTTGGTTTTTAATATAATTTTCATACTATTGATAAAATATTTACTAAAATAACATAATTATGGAAACTATTGATTTTAAGTTTATTCCTTCTGAAAATATTCTTCAAATATTACCTTTAGTTAAACAACTAAACAAATCTACTTCAAACGAGGTTTTAACGGAACGAATTCAAGAAATGAGCACCCAAAATTATAAATGCATTGGTATATTTTTAAAGGATCAATTAATAGGAATTTCTGGACTTTGGTTTTTAACCCGACATTATTGCGGAAAAACTATTGAGCCAGACCATGTGATAATTTCTAAAGAATACAGAAATAAAGGATTTGGCAAAAAATTATTTGAATGGATTTATAATTATGCTCAAAATATTGGTTATGAAGCAACTGAACTAAATACTTATATAGAGAACACCAAATCGCATCGATTTTACGAAAATGAAGGCTATAAAAAGCTGGGATATCATTATTTAAAAAAGTTTTAATTTTCTTTAAAAAATACTTGCTAAAATATAAAAGGATTGTATATTTGCCAAACCAATTGCGAGAGTAGCTCAGTTGGTAGAGCTTCAGCCTTCCAAGCTGACTGTCGCCGGTTCGAGCCCGGTCTCTCGCTCAAAAAAAAGTCAAACAAATGTTTGACTTTTTTTTATTTTAATCGATTTCCAAAAATCAATAACAATACAATAGGAATACCTAATAATAGCACCGTTATTTTACTTTGTTCAAATATTTGAGGATAAACAAGCAACATTAATCCATATCCGCCAATTGCACCGCCTAAATGCGCAGCATGACCTACATTACCTAATTGTTTTTTCATACCATAAACAGAATATAACAAATAGCCTATACCAAATATATAACCTGGTATTGGAATTGGTAAAGGAAACATAAACAAGGTCATATTAGGGCTTAATAAAATTGCAGCATAAACAATACCTGCAACCGCGCCAGAAGCCCCAACTGCACTATAATACAACTCATCTTTATGATATTTTAAGGATAAAAAATTACCTGCAAATAAACTTCCTACATATATAATTACAAATTTTACTTCTCCTAAATGATTAATTATTAAAGGTGCAAAAATGTAAAGTACATACATATTTAACAACAAATGAATGTAATCTACATGTAAAAAAGCGGATGAAAATAATCTAATTTTTTCGCCTCGATTTATTGGTCCAATTTGAAATTTATACTTTTCAAAAAAAGAACGATCATTAAACCCTTTAATTGAAGCTATTACGTTTGCTAAAATGATAATTATTAGCACAATATTCATATCCATACTTCTATTTTTAAACTAAAAACGAAAGTATGAAAAATAGATCATAATAAAATCATAATTTAAAAGATGCTTTAAAAAAAATTAAATACGATATTTGCAACCAATATGATGAATTTTATAGTTTATATTTTAGTATATCCATTAATTTGGTTGTTATCTATACTTCCATTTAGAGTGTTATACATTATTTCTGATGGTTTTTACTTATTGTTATATTATGTAATTGGTTATCGAAAAAAAGTAGTTTATGATAATCTTAAATTAGCTTTCCCTAATAAATCTGAAAAAGAGATACTTAATATTCGAAAAAAGTTTTATCACCATTTTGTAGATATTTTTATTGAAATGATTAAATCGTTTACAATTTCAAAAAAAGAAATAAATAAACGTGCTACATATACCAACATTAACTTTTTAAATGACCTACATAAAAACGGAAAAAGTATTATATTAGTTGGGGCACATTATGCAAACTGGGAATGGCTTTTTGGATTAAGCTCACACATAAACTATAAAAGTTATGCGGCTTTTACAACGGTTAACAACAAATACTTTAATAATAAAGTTTTAAAATCTAGAGAACATTTTGGGTTTAACTTAAAATCTTCTTCTAATATAATTAGTGAGATTGAAAAGAATAAAAAAACAAACATTCAGGCTCTTTACGGTCTTATAAGTGATCAATCTCCTCAAATAAAAAAAACCCATTATTGGGGCAACTTTCTAGGAGTAAAAGTCCCTATTCATACAGGAGCGGAAATGTTAGCAAAAAAAAATGGTTTTGACATTGTTTATATCGCTACTAAAAAATTAAAAAGAGGTTATTATGAAAGTACTTTTAGTTTAATTACTAGTGATGCAAAAAAATATGCCGATTTTGAACTAACCGACATATATTTAAGAAAATTAGAAGCTCAAATTCACGAAGAACCCGCTTATTATTTTTGGACTCATAAACGTTTTAAACATAAAGATAAAGCACCAAAATAATAATTATTTGGTGCTTTATCTATTATACGTTATTTAAAGTATTATAATTTATTCCTATTTTGTTAAATTAAACCTAGCTCCAAAAACATACATATTTTCAATAAAAGTAAAATGTTGTGCTGCTTTATCTCTTTTATCTTTTGTAGTTCTAATATCTTGCATATTTATGTAACCCACCTTAAAATTAGATTGGATAAAAAAGTGTTTGAAAAAAGTTATGTTTAAACCGGCATGTGCAGAAAATCCATACCCTGAAACATGGAATTCATCATACCGTTCTTTTCCCATTAAGGTTGTATTTGTTCTTGGATATAATATTCCTGCTCCAATACCTTCCGTTAAATTAATATCTATATTTTTTACTGAAAATTTCAACCAATTGTCTAAATTATCAAATCTACTAACTTCAACATTTATATAATTTAATCCATCGGTATGTTCAAATAACAGAAAATCGCTAGTTAAAATCTTATCTGAGTTACTATAAACTCCATCAAAAGCGCCACCTGTATTTATTACACCATTCATTTTTACGGTTTGGTCGTTACGCATAACGTATTTCATATGATCAAGCCCAATAGAAACCGTGTAATTTTCTTTAAAAAAGTAACCTACTCTAAAATTGGTTTGCGGAATGGTTAATTCATCTAATTTTAAAAAGTAAATTCCAAAAGGTTTTGGTTTATCGTCTGCTTTCACATTATTTAGGGTAAAGTTGTAATCTGCCCCACTAAATTTTATGTCGGAAGTTGAATAATGGCTTCTATTCCATCCCCAATACACAAAAAACTTTCCTTTATTAGGTCCTGCATCATTAAAATTTAGATTTTCATTATTTACTTCCTTTTGAGAAAAAGCCAAAGTACTGCTAAGCACAAAAAAGGCCAAAATTATTTTTTTCATTTTTTTAATTACTATTTATAGTATTATTTTTATTTCATTTATAAATCGATTTGCCAAATCATCGGCATTTTTTTGAGAAGTACTTTCCGTGTAAATTCTAATTATAGGTTCGGTATTTGATTTTCGTAAATGCACCCATTCACTATCAAAATTAATTTTAACTCCATCAATTGTAATAACATCCTTATTTTTATATTTGAAAGCCATTTTATTTAAAATTTCATCAACATTAATTTCTGGTGTTAATTGAATTTTATTTTTGCTCATATAGTAGTTAGGGTAGGTTTCCCTCAATTTTTTACACGATAGTTTAGATTGTGCTAAATGCGATAAAAACAATGCCACGCCAACTAGCGAATCTCTTCCATAATGTGATTCTGGATAAATAATTCCACCATTTCCTTCTCCACCAATTATGGCTTTGGAAGATTTCATAAGCGCCACCACATTAACTTCTCCTACTGCACTTGCATTATATTTTCCGCCATGCTTTTCGGTAACATCTTTTAAAGCTCTTGAAGAAGATAAATTAGAAACTGTATTTCCTTTAGTTTTGCCTAAAACATAATCTGCACAAGCAACCAAGGTATATTCTTCGCCAAACATAGAACCGTCTTCGCAAATTAAAGCTAATCTATCTACATCAGGATCTACCACAATACCTAAATCTGCATTCTCCTTAACTACCAAATTTGAAATATCGGTCAAATGTTCTTTTAAAGGCTCAGGATTATGAGGAAACTCACCATTTGGCTCGCAATATAATGGTACACATGTTACGCCTAATTTTTCTAATAAAGCAGGAATTGCAATTCCTCCAGTTGAATTAACTCCATCTACCACCACTTTAAAATTGGCATTTTTAATAGCTTCAACATCAACCAGTTTTAATTTAAGTACTTCTTTAATATGACGGTTAATATAATGTTGTTTTTTTCTAAATTTACCTAAATTATTTACCTCAGCAAATTCAAAAGATTCATTTTCAGCTATTTTTAATACTTCTTCTCCATCTTCAGCGTTTAAAAATTCGCCTTTATTATTTAATAATTTTAAAGCATTCCATTGTTTAGGATTATGACTTGCTGTAATTATAATTCCACCATCTGCTTCATCTAACTGAACAGCAACTTCTACCGTTGGCGTAGTAGATAGACCTATGTCTATTACTTTAATTCCTAAACTAATTAGCGTATCTCCTACTAAGCCACTAACTACTTTGCCAGATATACGGGCATCGCGACCTAAAATAACCATTAAGTTACTTTTATGTGTTGTTTTTTTTAGCCACATTCCATAAGCCGCAGCAAATTTAACCGTATCTAATGGCGTTAAATTGTTACCAACCTTACCGCCAATAGTTCCTCTTATTCCTGAAATAGATTTTATTAAAGCCATCTTTTATTTTTATTACAAAAGTATTGTTATTCCTTATAAAAACGAAAAAAGCTGTATTAAATTAATACAGCTTTTTTAATATCTAAATTAAAGGATTTTATTTTCCTTCCATTTTTTTCTTAAGTGCGGCTAAATCTCCACCTAAATCACCAAGAGTAGTTTTTTCGGCAGACTCTGCTTTTTTATGAGCTGCTTTAATGTTTTTCTCTTCTTGAGCTTTATAAATAGAGGAATGAGAAGCAACAATTCTTCTAAATTCTTTGTTGAATTCAAGAACTTTAAATTTATTTGTTTCTCCTTTTGTTAATTTAACGCCATCTTCTTTAGTTGTAAATCTGTTTGGCACAAATGCTTCAACACCACCTTCAAAAGTAACTAAAAGTCCTTTATCATTAGCTTCTTTTACAGTTCCTTCGTGAACAGAATTAATTGTAAATGTAGTTTCATGAGCATCCCAAGGATTTTCAGTAGTTTGTTTATGACCTAAGTTTAACTTACGTCCTTCAACATCTAATTCTAACACTTGAACATCTAATTTATCACCTACAGCTACAAAATCTGATGGGTGTTTAATTTTTTTAGTCCAAGATAAATCAGAAATATAAACTAAACCGTCTATTCCTTCTTCTAATTCTACAAAAACACCAAAGTTTGTATAGTTACGAACGGTACCAACATGTTTAGAACCAACAGGATATTTTTTAACAATATCTGCCCAAGGATCTGGGTGTAATTGTTTAATACCTAAAGACATTTTACGGTCTTCTCTATCTAAAGTTAAAATTTGAGCTTCTACTTCATCCCCAACTTTTACAAAATCTTGTGCAGAACGTAAATGTGTTGACCATGACATTTCAGAAACGTGAATTAATCCTTCAACACCTTGTGCTACTTCAATAAATGCACCGTAATCTGCAATAACAACTACTTTACCTTTTACTTTATCTCCAACTTTTAAGTTTTCATCTAAAGCTTCCCAAGGATGAGCATTTAATTGTTTTAATCCTAATTGAATTCTTGTTTTTTCATCATCAAAATCAAGGATAACTACATTTAAAGTTTGATCTAATTCAACCACTTCACTTGGGTGATTAATTCTTGACCAAGATAAATCGGTAATATGTACTAAACCATCAACACCACCTAAATCAACAAATACACCATAAGAAGTAATGTTTTTAACCACACCTTCTAAAACTTGACCTTTTTCTAATTTGCCAATAATTTCTTTCTTTTGAATTTCAATATCAGCTTCAATAAGTGCTTTATGAGAAACTACTACGTTTTTAAATTCGTGATTAACTTTTACCACTTTAAATTCCATAGTTTTATCTACATATTGATCGTAATCTCTAATTGGTTTAACATCAATTTGAGAACCTGGTAAAAATGCTTCAATTCCAAAAACATCTACAATCATACCTCCACGAGTTCTGCATTTTACATAACCGTTAACAACTTCACCTGTTTCATGTGCAGCATTAATACGATCCCAAGCTTTAATTACACGAGCTTTTTTATGCGATAAAACTAATTGACCTGTGCTGTCTTCTCTTTTATCTACTAAAACCTCAACAACATCACCAACTGCTAAATTTGGATTGTAACGAAATTCATTTAATGAAATTACACCTTCAGATTTTGAATTGATATCAATAATTGCTTCACGATCTGTTTTTCTAACAACAGTTCCTTCAATTACTTCACGTTCATTTACTAATCCTAAAGTACCTTCTAATGCTGCTTCAAAAGCTTTAATATTATCTTCATCAACTGCTTCAATACCTTCTTCGTATTTATGCCAGTTAAAATTTGCTAAAAATTCTTCTGGACTAACTTTTTCTTCTTTTGGAGTTTCTGCAACAACTTCTTCTTTAACCTCTGCTGTCACTTCTTCTTTTGCTTCTTCTATCACTTCTTTTTTAACTTTTTTAGTTGCTTTTTCTTTTTTAGCAACTTCTTCTTTAACGTCTTCTTTTTTAGCTGCTTTTTCAGCCACTGCTTTTTCTTTAGCTGGTTTTGCTTCATAAACAGCTTGCATACCTAATTCTTCTACTAATATTGCGTAAAAAAGAGCTCGGTATTTATTTCTGTTAGATTTACCAATTTTTTCAATTGTAGTTGCAATAGCGGCATCTAATTTTTCACTGTCTTCTAAACCTAATTTTTTAATTAAAAAGTTTTTCTTTACAGTTTCTAATTCTTTTTTGTCTGAACTAGATACTTTTTCAGCGTCTTCTTTGTAGATAGAAGGACCTAATCCTTTAGTTACTGCTGCTAATAATTCAGCATTTAAACCTAAACCTAACTTTTCGGCTTCACTTGTATAAAGCTCTATTTTTTCTTGTAATTTTGACATATTGTCAATTTGTTTTTTGTATCTTATTGTTAACCAGATTTTTATACGATTTTAACGCAAAGAGATTGTTTACATTATTTCAAATAAATTCCTTTTAAAATCTGTTCTCGTAAAAAGGAGTGCAAATTTAAGGATTTTATTTTAGTATAACAAAAAGTAAATGAAGTGATTATACAAAAAAATTAAAACATAGAATTCCAAAATTAACCAATCCAGTTTTTAAAATCTTTTACACGTTCTCTACTTACTATTATTTCGGATTCATTATAAGTATTAAGCATAATTTTTAATCGACTATTTGTGTATGAAATTATGTCTTTAATGGCATTTATATTTACATAATATTTACGGCTAACTCTAAAAAATAGGTCTGGGGAAAGTTGTGTTTCTAGTTCTTCCAAAGTGCTGTCAATCAGATAATTTCTATTAGTGTTTGTACTGAAGTATGTTGCCTTATTTTCGCTATAAAAACATTCAATAGAGCTTGTAGAAATTAATTTTAAATGTTGCCCAATTTTTACAGTAAATCGTTTTTTATA
>DGOU01000160.1:0-19383 GCA_002390165.1 Lutibacter sp. UBA4458 | reverse complement strand
TGAATTTCTTTAAATTTATGTAAAGCATTTTTAAGTTCATCTGCATCAATAGGTTTTAGTAAATAATCTACACTATTCAATTTAAAGGCTTTTAGTGCATATTCATCATAAGCTGTAGTAAATATTATAGCGCTTTTAACTTCAATTTCATCAAAAATTTCAAAAGACAAACCATCAGAAAGTTGAATATCTAATAACAGTAAATCAGGATGTTCATTATCAGTAAACCAATTTACAGCTTCTTCTACAGAATGTAGCATTGCTATTGGTTGAATTCCTATTTCATTTAACATTCTGCTCAATCTTCGCGCAGCAGGTTTTTCATCTTCAATTATTACTACTTTCATGTATTGTTAATTTATTATTTTTTAGTGTAATATCTTCTTTAAGAATTACCATAACATTCTATTCCCAAGTATCTCTTTTATCCTTATTCATAAATTCTTTTATTTTTCGGTCTTCCCAATTTTTACCTAAAATAAAATCTAATCCAAAAACTCCAAAAGCGTGAAAAGCTAATCCAATTCCCCAAAATAATAAAGTAGAATACGATTGCCATTCCCAAAACACGTGCCACCCGCCGTAGGATAATGCATTTGACAGTATAAGAAATGCGTTTACTATTAAATAAACCATTAAATGTACGTAAAATCCTTTTATGGCTTTTACTTTCTTTTTTGCTTTTATATATTTTTGTTCTTCTGTATAGTTATAATTTTTCATGATTTTTAAAATTTAGTTCTATTATCTTTATCCATAAACTCCTTAATTTTACGCTCTTCCCAATCTTTTCCAAATATTAAATTATTTCCAAAAACGCCAAATGCGTGAAATCCTATTCCTATTCCCCAACCAAGTGCTGGCCACCAAAACCACCAATAACTAGGAGAAGTCATATAGTTTATAAAAAATAAAAATGGTATTACTAAACAGTACGCTAATAAATTTGAATAAAAGCCTTTTACATTATCTACTTTTTTCTTTGCTCTAATATATTTTTCTTCTTCTGAATAAATTGTTTTCATTTTTAAAATTTTAATTTTTTTCTAAATTTCACTCCCAATATTGTTTATTATCTTCGCTCATATATTCCTGAATTTTACGATCTTCCCAATCTCTTCCTAAAAATGGATTATACGCAAAAGCTTTAAATGCTTGAAAAACAAGACCTATACCCCAACCCATTGCCGGAAACCAAAACCAATGAAATTGTGGTACATAATTTAAATTAATATAGATTAATAAAGGAATTACAATACAATAAGCTATTAAGCTACCATAAAATCCTTTTAGTTCTTCTACGCGTTCAACAGCACGCATATATTTATTATTTTCAATATTTTCTGATGTTCTCATTTTTTTAATTTTTTGAGTTAATAAAGGTATCTTTACAATAAAAAGTGCAGAAGATTTATCAATAGTCACTTTTTTAAAGGTTAACAAATTGTACCTGTCTATTATATTTTTCAACCCTACTTTAGTACTTTTTTCAAAAGTAGTTTTAGGATTAAAATTATTAGAAATTACCAAATAACCATTTTCTTCTTTGATACTTACTTTTAATGGATTTTCTTCGGTAACCACATTATGTTTTATGGTGTTTTCTAGTAACAATTGTAAGGATAATGGTATTATTTTAAGATCAGGATTATTCGCTTTTTCAGGAATTTCAAAAGATACTGCGTTTTCAAATCGCATTTTTAGCAATTCCATATAGGTTTTTGCAAAATGTAACTCTTCATCTAAACTAACTAAATCTTTATTTTTTTGTTCTAAAACATATCGATACACTTTAGATAATTTAGTAGTAAATTTTTCTGCTTGCTTAGGATTTTCACTAATTAATGAGGTTAAAACATTTAAGCTATTAAACAAAAAATGTGGATCAATCTGGCTTTTTAAAGATTCATATTTAGCCGTTTCTGTTTTTGCAACAATTTGCTGTTCGTTAATTTTTTTTTCTGTTAAGGCTTTATAAAAAAAGAATGCATGAAAAGCTAAACTAACTATTAAGGTTAAAATTAAACCAAAAAGATAATACGTTCCTGCATTTGAGTCATGTAAAAACCGACTAACTGGGCTTTGCAATATAACTACTAAAGTTATAAACCTTAAAACTGCTAAACCTATCATTGTCAAAACTATAGAGCCTACAGCTCCAAAAATCAACCTTTCTATAGACCTATTTTTCCAAGATATTTTTTCATCAAGATATTGAAAAAAATAAAAATTTATTAAGGTTAATACAATAGCATACATATAATGAATTGCAAAAACTTTTAACAAATCATTTAAGGGCAGATTAAAACCTCTTCCAAAAAACAATCGCTCTACAACAAAAACAAATAATGCTATAATAAACGATATTTTAAAAATATTTTGCAAACTAAGTTTCATATAAATTAAGTCTAATTTTATTACTAATATACTTCCTTTAATATATAAATGGAATTATTTTTTTAGTATTCTTTTTGTAATTCAAATATTGGGTTCCAAAATAATTTAACAGTACATTTTCTTCAGTTTTTATTCTAATTAAAAATGCAATTAAAATTATAAAAAATACAACTAGTAAAGATGCCCAATTATTAAGCGAAATGCCAAAACCAATAAATGATATTAGAGATGCTGCATAAGATGGATGCCTTAAATACTTATAAAATCCATCCGTTTTAAGTTTATGATTTTGACTAATAGCAACATCCACCGTAAAAAACTTTCCTAAAGTTATAATTATTGCTATTCTTAAAACAATTCCAATAACTATAATTAAAAGTCCAACATAACTAATAATTACATTTTTAGCTATTAATAAACTATAATTTGTTAAGTAAACCGCTAAAAAAATTGCTATAAAAATAAAAAGCCAAATTAAATTTAAAGTTCCCTTATCCTTACCTTTAGAATTATTTTTTTTTGAACGTAACAACCGGTTAAAAATAATTTCAGATAAAAACCAAACAACATATACACCTATAAATATATTTATAGAAGTTTCAAACCCTATAATTTTTGGAGCATTTGCTTCAAAAACTGATGAAAATAAAATTGCAATGGCTAAAATTATATGTATCATTTTAGTTATTATTAATTCAACTTAACACCACAAAACTCGGCAAACTTCAATAATAACTAAATTTTTATTCTCTGAAATGTAAAAAATAGAACCTGAATTGTAGTATAAATAGGAGTTTTAATAGAAACCCTTTTCAATTAATAAAAAAAGCTTAAAAAAACACTAACATTAGTCATATAATTATATCAAAAAGTTTGTAACTTTAGACAACTTTTTACAAAATTTTTTGATTATGAAAATATATGATGATAAACACATTAAAAATGTTGCTTTTGTAGGTGCCAATAAAAGTGGAAAAACCACATTAGCAGAAACAATGCTCTTTGAAGCTGGACTTCTCAAACGTCGTGGTAGTGTCGAAAACAAAAACACCGTTTCAGACTATCACGAAATTGAACAAACAAGAGAAACTTCCATTTATTCAACACCATTACATACTGAATGGCGTAATTACAAAATAAACATTATTGACACTCCCGGCTTAGACGATTTTATTGGTGAAATTGCATCTACCATGCGTGTGGCAGATTCTGTGGTAATGGTTGTAAACGCACAACAAGGTGCAGAAGTAGGTACCGAAATTATATGGAATTATATTGATCGTTTTTCTTTACCAACACTTTTTGCTATTAATCAAATAGACAGCCCAAATGCTGATTTTGATGAAAGTTTTAAAAGTATTATAGAATTAGTTGGTAAAAATGCTATTAAAATTCAGTATCCACTTGTAGTTGACGGAGCACAATGTATTATTGACGTTTTAAAAATGAAAATGTACAAATTTGGTCCAAACGGTGGAAAACCAGAAAAACTTGAAATTCCTGACGACCAAAAAGAGTTAGCAAATCAATTACAAAACGAATTGGTAGAAAAAGCTGCTGAAAATGATGAAGATTTAATGGAACTTTATTTTGATAAAGGCACATTAAATGAAGATGAAATGCGTGAAGGAATTAAAAAAGGAATGCTAAATCATGAATTATATCCCGTATTTTGTATATCTGCTTTAAATGATATGGGAAGTGGTAGAATGATGGGATTCATTGATAATGTTACACCTTCATCTGCAGATTTAAAACCCGAACAAACTGTTGAAGGCAATGAATTAGAATGTAAATCCGATGCTCCAACTTCATTATTTATTTTTAAAACCTTGTACGAACCTAACTTAGGTCAAATTAGTTTTTTCAAAGTAAAATCTGGCGAAATTAATCAAAATGATAAGTTAGAAAATTCAAGAAATGAAGAAACAGAAACCATCAACCAATTATATATAATGGATGGCAAAAACCGTGAACCTGTTGAAAAATTAGTTGCAGGAGATATTGGTGCTACTTTAAAATTAAAATATACAGATACTAACGATACTTTAAGAACAAAAGGATCTGAAATTACCATTAAACCTATTAATTTCCCTACACCAAGAATTCATAAGTCTGTTGGCGCAGAAGATAAAAATGATGAAGAGAAATTAAATGAAGCCTTACGAAAAATAAAAAGCCAAGACCCAACTGTTGAAGTTAAATATTCCAAAGAATTAAAACAACTAATTCTTTCTTGCCAAGGAGAATTACATTTAGCTACCATTGACTGGATATTGAAAAAAGAATATGGTATTAATGCAACTTTTGAACAACCAAAAATTGCCTATAGAGAAACTATTCAACGCTCCGCAACTACAAGCTACAAACACAAAAAACAATCTGGTGGATCTGGTCAGTTTGGAGAAGTTCATATTAAAATTGAACCATATTTTGAAGGAATGCCAGAACCTGATGGGTTTAACATTAGAGGAAAAGAAGAAGTAGAATTAGATTGGGGTGGAAAATTAATTTTTTATAATTGTATTGTTGGTGGCGCCATTGACACTCGTTACTTGCCAGCCGTTTTAAAAGGAGTATTAGAAGTAATGGAAGAAGGTCCATTAACCGGTTCTTATGCACGTGATATTAGAGTGATGTTATTTGATGGTAAAATGCACTCGGTAGATTCTAATGATATTTCGTTTAAAATTGCTGGTGCTCATGCTTTTAAAGATGCTTTTTTAAATGCAAAACCAAAATTATTAGAACCAATTAATGAAATAATAGTTAAAGTTCCTGAAGAAATGTTAGGAAATGTAATGACTGACTTACAGGGAAGAAGATCTATAATTTTAGGTATGGATAGCGATGGTAAATACCAAACTATAAAAGCGAAAACACCATTAGCTGAAATGTATAAATATTCCACAACCTTACGCTCTATAACTCAAGGTAGAGGAAGTTTTACAACTAAGTTTTCTAACTTTGAATTAGTACCAAACAATGTACAAGAAGAGTTAACTAAGTCAATAAAATAAGAATAATTTACTAATTAAAATAAAGACTCGTTTGTATTAAAATACAAACGAGTCTTTCTGTTAGTAGTTTCAGTTAATACAAATTAATTCAATGTTTTTATAACTTACAAAGTTTTAGTATGGTTTAAATTATAAAAATTTAATATTAACTGGCTATCAATATAGTAAGTTTTATGTTAAAAAAAAATAATGTTATTAACTTTTTAGATTTTTACGGTTTTTTTATCATTTTTTTAACATTTTTGTTGCACTTACCTTATTCAAACAAAAAACTAAAAATTAAATACTAATTTGTAAGAAATATTTATCTTTGCAGTCTAAATTTTAGTATATGAAACTTTTTTTTATAACTATAGGAATGTTAGCAATTGGTATTGCAGGTTTATCCATAAAATTATGGGCTAAAAAGCATGGAAAATTTGCTGGAACATGTGCTAGCCAAAGCCCTCACCTAAATAAAACTGGTGAAGCTTGCGGGTATTGCGGTAAAATTCCAGATCACCAATGCACAAGAAAATAGCTAATGGCTGAGTACGTATTTATTGCTTTTATAGTAATTTTTAGTATTCAGCTATTTTATTACCTTATTATTTTTGGACAATTTACCTTTTCTAAAAATAAATTAACCAAAAATAAATTAAACTTACCTGTTTCTGTAATCATTTGCGCTAAAAACGAAGCGGAAAATTTAACCACATTTATTCCTTATTTAATTAGCCAAAATTATCAATATTTTGAAATTGTCTTAATAAATGATGCCTCTACCGATAATTCATTAGAAATTATGGAGCAATTTAAAAAACAGCATTCTTCTAAAATTAAAATAGTAGATGTAAAACCAAACGAACAGTTTTGGGGAAGTAAAAAATATGCTTTAACTCTTGGTATAAAAGCTGCAAAACATAATTATTTATTATTTACTGATGCAGATTGTAAGCCAATATCTAAAAATTGGATTTCAGAAATGACAATTCATTTTTCTAACAACAAACAACTTATATTAGGTTACGGCGCTTATAAAAAAATTAAAAACTCGTTTTTAAATAAATTAATAAGATTTGAAACGTTAATTACGGCAATACAATACTTTTCTTATCAAAAAATTGGTTTGCCATATATGGGAGTTGGCAGAAATATTGCCTATACTAAAAATTTATTTTATAGCGCAAATGGCTTTACAAACCATATAAAAGTTAAATCTGGTGACGATGATTTATTTGTTAATCAAGTTGCTACTAAACAAAACTCTACCTACTGCATTAATTCTGAAAGCTTTACAGAATCCTTACCAAAAACATCTTTTAAAGCATGGATTCATCAAAAAAGTAGACATATTTCAACAGCAAACTATTACAAACCTATTCATAAGCTTTTATTGGGTTTGTTTTATAGTTCACAAATCATATTTTGGGTGATGGCCGTTATTTTAATTATTATTAATTATAATTGGCAAACAACTCTTGTAATTGTGGTAGCAAGATTATTTATTCAATATTTAATTATTGGTTTTTCCGCAAAAAAATTAAAGGAAACTGACTTGATTTTGCTTTTTCCTTTTTTAGAAATATTTTTAATTATCATCCAAATGTTTATCTTTATAAAAAATCTTGTTACAAAACCCACACATTGGTGAAAAAAAACATTGATATTCCTGATTTAGTAAATAAAGCAAAAGAAAAAGACCAAAAAGCTTTTAACACTTTATTAAACACTTACTGGAGCGATATTTACAGATTTCAGTTTTCTAAAACCGAAAATGAAGATGAAGCTGAAGATATTACCATAAAAACTTTTTCAAAAGCTTTCGATAAAATTCATTTATACAACGACAGGTACAATTTTAAAACCTGGTTAATTTCTATTTCAAAAAATATATTTTTAGATCATGTTCGTAAACAACGTACAGAAACTATTTCTATCAATAAAAAAGAATCAGAAGCATATAAAATATTTGACGAAACACCAAGCGCTGAAGATCAATTAATTATTGAACAAAATTTAGCAGAACTTTTAAATTATATAAAAGAATTAAAACCACATTATCAAGAAATTATAAATCTTCGATATTTTAGAGAAATGAGTTATAAAGAAATGTCTAAAGAACTTAATGAACCTTTAAGCAATATAAAAGTTAAGTTATTACGAGCTAAAAACCTACTTGCACAAACTATTAAAAAACATCCAAAAAAATAAAAGTGAATTTAAATTGGTTTAAAAAATTAGGGCCTGGTTTATTATTTGCCGGAGCTGCGATTGGAGTTTCACATTTAGTACAATCCACAAGATCTGGTGCTGATTTTGGTTTTGGTTTACTTTGGGCTTTACTTATTATTCACCTAGTAAAATACCCCTTTTTTCAATTTGGACCACGTTATGCAACAGCCACTGGAGAAAGCTTATTAGATGGTTATAAAAAACTAGGAAAACCTGTTTTAATAGCATACTTTATAGTAACATTTGCAACCATGTTCACCATTCAAGCAGCAGTAACAATTGTAACAGCTGGGCTTGCAGCAAATTTATTTGGCATTACTACAAACCCTGTTATCTGGAGTATTATAATTACTATCATTTGTTTTTTATTGTTAATAATTGGAAAATACAAATTGTTAGACAGCTTAATGAAAATTATTATAGTAACGCTTACCTTAAGTACAATAATTGCAGTATCTGTAGCTCTTTTTAAAAATCAAAACCCTATATCTATTACTCAAATTTTACCAAAAGGAAGCGTTGAAATTGGCTTTTTAATTGCTTTTTTAGGTTGGATGCCTGCTCCGCTAGACGTTTCTGTTTGGCAATCACTTTGGGCAGTAGAAAAACAAAAAGAAACCGGTACAGAATTCGACACCAAACAATCTATTTTCGATTTTAATATTGGTTTTATTACAACCTTATTTTTAGGGGTTTGTTTTGTATCTTTAGGAGCTTTAGTTATGTTTAATTCTGGAGAAACCTTTAGCGGAAGTGCAATCACTTTTTCTCAACAACTTATAAACTTATACACTAATAATTTAGGTGAAAACATGCGTGTTTTTATTGGTATTGCTGCCTTTACCACTATGTTTAGTACCACTATAACTACACTTGATGCTTCCCCTAGAGCAATGTCTAAAACTTTTGATTTATTAACTGTAAAATCTTATAAAAACATATATTGGTTTTGGATTAGTTTTTTAGCTATTGGAACTATTTCCATTTTAGTTTTCTTTATGTCAGAAATGGGAAGTCTAATTAAAATTGCAACCATTTTATCCTTTTTAACTGCTCCGTTTTTTGCTATTTTAAATTTTGTGTTAATTTCAAGTAAGCACACACCAAAAAAATGGCATCCATCTGTTAAAATGAAAGTTCTAAGTTTGGTAGGAATTCTATTTTTAATCGGATTTAGTATTTGGTATCTTACTATTTTATAATTTCTTCGTATTTTTGCAGTCAATTTTATAAAAAAATGTCAAAAGATACTATAACAACCAACAGAATTCAAAAGCCAAAATGGTTGCGAGTTAAATTACCAGTTGGAAAAAAATATACGGAATTAAGAGGAATCGTAGACAAATACAAATTAAATACTATTTGTACTAGTGGAAGTTGCCCAAATATGGGCGAATGTTGGACTGAAGGAACAGCAACCTTTATGATTTTAGGTAATATTTGTACTCGCTCATGTGGATTTTGTGGTGTTAAAACCGGTAGACCAGAAACTGTAGATTGGGAAGAACCTGAAAAAGTTGCGCGTTCTATTAAATTAATGAATATAAAACATGCCGTAATTACATCTGTAGATAGAGACGATTTAAAAGATGGAGGTTCTATTATTTGGGTAGAAACTATAAATGCTATTAGAAGAGCAAATCCTACTACCACATTAGAAACTTTAATTCCAGACTTTCAAGCAAATAAAACAAATATTAATCGAATTTTAGAAGTAGCACCTGAAGTAATTTCGCACAATTTAGAAACCGTTAGACGTTTAACTCGAGAAGTTAGAATTCAAGCGAAATACGATAGAAGTTTAGAGGTTTTAAAATACATGAAAGATAAAGGACAGCATAGAACTAAATCTGGAATTATGCTTGGTTTAGGCGAAACCGAAGCCGAAGTAATAGAAACCATGCAAGATTTAGCAAATGCTAAAGTAGATATAATTACCATTGGTCAATATTTACAACCTAGTAAAAAACACTTACCTGTACACGAATTTGTAACCCCTGAACAATTTGCTAAGTATAGAGAAATTGGGTTAAAAATGGGATTCAGACATGTAGAAAGTAGTGCACTAGTTCGCTCCTCATATAAAGCACAAAAACATTTAGAGTAAATTAAGCTTTAACTTATAATTAACAACAACTCAAAATCGTTGGCATAAGATTTGCAAAACACTAGTCAACAAAGAAGTAGTTAAGCTTTGTTTTTATAATATAGATTTTGAGTTAGTAAATTAAAAAAGCGCCTTAAGGTGCTTTTTTAATTACCAATTAATTGTATTTAAACCATTCTTTTTTAAAAAGTCGTTTGTTTCGCTAAAATGCTTATTACCAAACCAATAACCTCTGTTTGCGCTTAAAGGAGACGGATGCCCACTCGTTAAAATACAATGTTTTGTTTTATCTATTAACGTAGCTTTCTTTTTAGCAAAACCGCCCCAAAGTAAAAAAACTATCTTTTCTTTTTCCTGTGATATTTTAGAAATAACCGTATCTGTAAATTGTTCCCATCCTTTATTTTGATGAGAACCTGCGTGGTGCGCTCTAACAGTTAGTGTTGCATTTAATAATAAAACACCTTGTTTAGCCCATCGTTCTAAATTTCCACTTTTTGGTGCAGAAATATGTAAATCTGAATTTATTTCCTTAAAAATATTAATTAATGATGGTGGTTGTGCAATTCCTTCTGGCACCGAAAAACACAAACCGTGCGCCTGACCTTCTCCATGATATGGGTCTTGACCAATTATTACCACTTTTAAATTAGTTAAATCACATAAATTAAAAGCATTAAATATTTCGCTTCTTTTTGGATAACAAGTATTTGAAGAATACTCGTTTTTAACAAAGTTAGAAAGGTTTTCAAAATAAGGTTTATTAAATTCTTCCTTTAAAAAAGGTTTCCAATTTTCAGCTATTTTTACATTCATTAGTGCTTAGTTGGCTTAAATTTATACTTTTGTGTAACTTTTCAAAAGTAGTATTTTTTATGAGTATCATTTCAAATAAAACATTAAATGATTTAGAATTTAATTCTATTTTACAACAAATTAGTGAGTTTTGTATTTCTGATTTGGGTAAAAAGGCAACGCTTCAAATTAAACCGTTTGAAACTGTTGAAAAATTAAACATTGAATTACAACATGTTAATGAATATTTATCTTCTTTTGAAAATGAAAATAGAATTCCAAATCATTATTTTGAAGATATTGAAAAAGAAATTCATCTACTTAAAATAGAAAACAGTTTTTTAGAGCCAGATTCATTTTTAAAAATATTAACCAATTCTAATACTATTTTTGAAATCTTAAAGTTTTTTAAGACGTTTAAAGTTTATTATCCTGCTCTTTTCACGTTATCCACTTCCATAGAGTTTCAAAATACCATAACAGATACTATAAAAAAAGTGATTACACCTTATGGTGAAATTGATGAAAAAGCATCTTTAACTTTAAAAAACATCAGAGCAGATATTAATTCTGTTAGAAGTAAAATTAATGTGAGTTTTAATAAAGCTTTACATAAATATGCTAGTTTAGGTTTTTTAGATGATATAAGAGAATCTGTACTAGATAATCAGCGAGTTTTAGCGGTACAAGCAATGTATCGAAAAAAAATTAAAGGTAGTTTATTTGGTAGCTCTAAAACTGGTAGTATTGTATATATTGCTCCAGAAGCTACTTTACAACACAGCAGAGAGTTACAACATTTAATTTACGAAGAACAACAAGAAATTATTAAAATATTAAAGGATTTAACTAATGCTATCCGAATATTTATACCAGATTTAAAGAGTTATCAAAAATATTTAATTCACTTAGATGTAATTGGTTCAAAAGCAAAATATGCTAAAAATTTAAATGCTTGCTTGCCAAAAATAACCAAAGAAAAAAAAGTATTTTTTAAAAATGCTTTTCACCCTATTTTATTAGAAAAAAATAAACATCAAGGTTTAGAAACGGTTCCTCAAACATTAGAATTAAATAATAAACAGCAAATAATTGTAATTTCCGGACCAAATGCGGGTGGAAAAAGCATCACTTTAAAAACTATTGGATTACTTCAATTAATGTTACAAAGTGGTATATTAATTCCTGTTCANNNAATCAATCCATTGAAAACCAATTAAGTACTTATAGTTATCGTTTAAAAAATATGCGTAATTTTTTAAGAAAAT
This sequence comes from Lutibacter sp. UBA4458, assembly GCA_002390165.1. Classification (GTDB taxonomy): domain Bacteria; phylum Bacteroidota; class Bacteroidia; order Flavobacteriales; family Flavobacteriaceae; genus Lutibacter. The sequence goes on along the minus strand of DGOU01000160.1, from coordinate 7,582 downwards.
GCAATAATAATACGCTTTTTTTAATTGATGAATTTGGTACAGGTAGCGATCCTGAATTAGGTGGAGCTTTAGCTGAAATATTTTTAGAAGAGTTCTATCAAAAAAAAGCATTTGGAATTATAACTACACATTATGCTAATTTAAAGGTTTTGGCCAATGAAATTGAACACATTGCTAATGCCAATATGCAATTTAATGAAAAAACTTTAGAACCACTTTTTAAATTATTTATCGGTCAGGCCGGAAGTTCATTTACTTTTGAAGTCGCCCAAAAAAATGGCATTCCGTTTAGTTTAATTAATCGGGCAAAAAAAAGAGTGGAAAAAGGAAAAATAAGATTGGATAAAACTATTTCAAACCTTCAAAAAGAAAGAAATAAATTACAAAAAACATCAGAAAATTTAGAACAAGCACAATCTAAAGCTGCAGAACACGCAGACAGTTTGAGTGAAAAACACACTAAAGTTCAAGAAAAACTAGAAAGTTTTTATGAATTATATACCAATAATCAAAAAATGTTATCCTACGGAAGGAAAATAAATGAGTTATTGAATACTTATTTTCAATCAAACAACAAAAAACAATTTAATGAAAATTTAAATAAATGGTTGACAAGTGAAAAAACCAAATATTTAAAAAATAGTCCACAAAAACCTAAAACAAAAGCAGAAAAAAAGAAAGTTAAAGTTACTAAGAAAAAAACGGAAGAAAAGCTTAAAACAGTTGAAAAGGAAGTGCTAACTGAAGTTAAAAAGGTAAAAGAAGAAAAAATAAAAACAAACTTAAAAATTGCAAAACAAAAAGCAAATTACAATTTTAAAGTAAATGATAAAGTACGAATTACCGATAGCAATTCTTGTGGAACTATTGATAAAATAGAAAAAAAATATGCTTTTATCAATTATGGCATTTTTACAACTAAAACTACTTTAAATAAATTAGAGCTAGTTGAGGCTTCAAAAAAATAATTTATTTCGTAAAGTTTTAATTTATAAGTAAATAACACTTGCAACCAATTTAAATATTACCTACATTTAGCATGCTAAAAATAAAATCATGCTAAATTATTTTAAAGCGTTTTCGGTTTTCTTTATTTGGGCCTTTATTGCTTTAACTGTACATTTTTTCATCAATTCACCTATTATTAATAGTAAAACTTCAAATAAAGAGGCTTTTACTTTAAAAAATAAAACTATAAGTCACTTTGTTACGCATAACAACAAGGATACTTTATTTACTTTTAATGAGGTATTTAAAATTAAAGAAAATAGTTCTGTAATTTTAAATTTAGACAGCTTTAATTCCCTTTTAAATTCTTTAAAATCATATTTAAATAAACATTATAAAGAAGAATTAGTAATTACTGGCTTCTATTCTGAAAAGGAAAAAAATTCTTTTAAAACCATAAACTTAGGAAAGTTACGTGCAAATAAATTAAAAGCCTATTTTCTAAATTATACAATAGCAAATTACCAGATTAAAACTTTTGGTGAGACCAAAAAGAATTTACTTAAAAACACTAATAAAAAAACTGGTATAGCATTAAATATAAAGAATATTTCTAATAAAACTTTAGATAGTATTCATCATATTATTAGTAATAAACGAATTTATGTTGATTTTAAAGATGATAAAATCATTCTAAACGATTCCATCAAAACCTATACAGCTTTACTAAAACAATATATTAAAGAACATCCCAATAAAAGCATTTATATTACAGGACATACAGACAACATTGGTTATTATCAAAACAATTTAATTGTTGGATTAAACCGAGCGAATTTGGTTAGAAATTATTTTAAACAAAATGGAATGGAAAATACTAAAATAATAACTTCATCTAAAGGAGAATCAGAACCTATAGCAGATAAAAACACTATAAAAGGCAAAGCAATAAACCGAAGAATAGAAATAAAAATTAATTAAATATTATGGCACTAACTATTTTTTTAAATACCACTTTTTGGCAATTATTTGAACTTTTTATTTGGTTGCTGGGTGCATTTTTAATTGGCTTGTATTTTGGGAAATTTATTCCTTCAAAAAAGGAAACTATGCCTAAAATTTCTCATATAAAAAAAGACGATTTAAAACTAACCGATTCTAAACCGAAAATTAGAGCTACAAAAACATTTGAACGCGGCGGAAAACAATTTGTGCAAACAACTCCTAAAAATGCACATGACAAAGGTTTAAATTTTAACCGAATTGGAATTGCAGAAGAAAAAAATAAAAATAATTTAAAGAAAATTAAAGGAATAGGTTCCGCGATAGAAATAAAGTTAAATAATTTGGGAATATACACTTATGAGCAAATTAACAATTTTAATAGTGCCGATATCAATAAAATTACCGAAATATTAAAATTTTTCCCTGGAAGAATTGAACGAGATGATTGGGTTGGACAGGCATTTCATCTTATAATAAGCCTTCATATTAAAAAGCAAAATTAGTTACCTTCGTACCTTTCCATTTCTCTATCATAAAAACCACTTGCTAATTCAATTAACGTAGCTACTTCAACAGATAATTCTTCTTCATCTTCATTTTTAAATTCTTCAAGCCATTCAATTTCGTCATCTTTTAAATTGATTATAAAACGAGGAAATTCGGTATGAATAATAAATATATCATCCGTAAAATCAGTATTATCTCCCAATAAAAATTTAGGTAAGTTCATGTTTTGTTTGTATTAATTTATTCGATAAATAATTAAATCTAAAAAATAGCATTAATGCCGATGACGTTAATGCTGAAAGTAAGCCAATCCAAATTCCAAAAGCACCCAAATTAATTACAGTTCCTAGATAATAACAAATAGGAAAGCCTATTATCCAATACGCTATAAATGTAATAAAAGAAGGAATGTTAACATCTTGTAAGCCACGTAAACCACCTAAAATTACAGCTTGTAATCCATCAGAGAGTTGGAAAAACCCAGCAATTACCAATAAACCAGAAGCAATTTTTATAACTTCTAAGTTTTCAGTAAAAATCCATGGTAATTCATTTTTTAATAACATAAAAGTTATAGAAAAACCAAACATAATTACCATTACTAATAAAAAATTTGAAAATGCTATGCGTCTTAATTCTCTAAAATTACCTAATCCTTTTTGGTTTCCAACCCTAATTGTTGCAGCCACCCCTAAACCAACCGCTACCATAAATGTAGTTGAAGCTAATTTTAAAGCTATTTGATTTGCTGCCTGAGGCAAAGCGCCAAATGTTCCCGCTAATAAAACAGAAGAAGTAAATAAACCAACTTCAAACAACATTTGCAAAGCTGTTGGAAAGCCTAAACTTATAATCTTATTAAACACTTTGCGTTTAATTTCTTTAAATTTTAAAATATGCATATAAGGTGCAAATTTTGATTTATTTTTTAATACTAAATAAAGAAAAATTACCATTACTGTTCTAGAAACCAACGTTCCAATTGCTGCACCAACAAGCTCTAATCTTGGAAAAATCCAAAACCCATAAATTAAAGCAAAATTTAAGCTGATATTAACCACGTTAGTTAAAATAGTTGCATACATGGAATACTTAGTTTGCGATAAACCATCTGCAAATTGTTTTAAACCTTGAAAAATCATTAAAGGAATCATAGAAATAGCTACAATTTCAAAATAAGGAATTGCTAATTTTACTACTTCTTCTGGTTGATCTAAATGATATAAAATAGGTTTTAAAAAAAGCAATAACACATACATTACAACTCCAATAATAGTCATTAAAATTAGTCCATGCTGAAAAATACGCCTACCTTTTTCCTTATTGTTTTCACCATCCGATTCAGCAATTAAGGGTGTAATAGCAAATGAAAATCCTATTCCTATAGATAAAGCAATAAAAACTAAGCTATTTCCTAAAGAAGTTGCAGCTAATTGTACTGGACCTAATCTACCAACCATAACGTCATCCATTAAACCAACTAATAAATGACCTAGAGACCCCATCATAATAGGAGTGGCTAATTTTAAATTATTTTTAAATTCGGATGTGTAATTTTTAAGCTTCAAAAATATTTTTTTTTGCGAAGATACATGAATAATTAAAGAAATTTTCATTTAAAACTATTACCATAAATAAAACTTATATCTTCATAAAATATAAAAATAACCTCAATTTTAAAACCACTTTTAATTCCTTACTTTTGTTTACATAAAAATAAATATTCACTTTAAAAATATAAAAAATGGCAGTATTAGTAGGTAAAAAAGCTCCTAAATTTAATGCACAAGCAGTTGTAAACGGAAATGAATTTGTTGAAAATTATTCTTTAGACCAATTTGAAGGAAACAAATATGTGGTTTTATTCTTTTACCCAAAAGATTTTACTTTTGTTTGCCCAACTGAGTTATTTGCATTTCAAGAAAAATTAGCAGAATTTGAAAAAAGAAACGTACAAGTGGTTGCGGCTTCAACAGACACTGAACAATCTCACTGGGGATGGTTACAAATGCCTAAAAACCAAGGAGGTATTCAAGGTGTCACCTATCCAATTGTTGCGGACACAAACAAAACAATTTCAAAGAATTATGATGTTTTAGCAGGTGATTATTTTTATGATGATAATGATGAATTACAAGCTGAAGGAGAATTAATAGCTTATCGTGGTTTATTTTTAATAGACAAAGAAGGAATTGTTCGTCATCAAATTGTAAACGATTTACCTTTAGGAAGAAATGTGGATGAAGCTATTAGAATGGTAGACGCATTACAATTTACAGAAGAACATGGAGAAGCTTGCCCTGCAAACTGGAACTCTGAAAAAGAAGGTTTAAAAGCCACACACGAAGGAGTTGCAGATTATTTAGCAAAACACTAATTAAATCAAAAATAAAAATGATAAAAACTCTCGAAAATATTCGGGAGTTTTTACTTTTTAAACTAACTTTGATTTCTAATAAAAAAAACTATTATGACTAAAATAACCTTAAAAGGAAATCCATTTAAAACTATTGGAAAATTACCTAAAGTAGGAAGTAAAGCTCCTAAATTCAATTTAATAAAAGCAGATTTATCTAAAGCAAAATTAAAAGACTTTAAAGGATCAAAATTAATTTTAAATATTTTTCCAAGTTTAGATACTGGTACTTGTGCAGCATCTGTAAGACGTTTTAATAAGGAAGCCGGAGAATTAGAAAACACAAAAGTACTATGTATTTCTAGAGATTTACCATTTGCTCAAGCTCGTTTTTGTGGAGCTGAAGGTTTAGATAACGTTATTACCTTATCTGATTTTGCTAAAGGAAAATTTGGAAAATCTTATGGAGCTACTATAAAAAACGGACCACTTGCTCATCTTCTTTCTCGTGCAATTGTAATTGTGGATGAAGAAGGAAAAGTGACTTACACACAACAAGTTCCAGAAATTGTAGATGAACCTAACTACGAAGAAGCTTTAAAAGCACTTTAAATGACAAAAGTGAGTAAATTTATAATCAATCGAATTAAAGCATTTAAATATGCCGCTAAAGGATTTTGGATTTTAATTACCACTGAAAATAGTATTATAGCCCAAGTAATTATAGCGTTTGTTATGACAATTATTGGGTTTATAATGCATCTTTCTGCTACCGAATGGATGTTCCAGACATTAGCTATTGGACTCATTTTGGTAGCAGAATCATTAAATACAGGTATAGAAAAGATGGCTGATTTTGTGCATCCAGCCTATCACGAAAAAATTGGTTTCATTAAAGATATTTCTGCAGGAGCAGCTTTTTTTGCGGCTATAATTGCTATAATTATTGGTTTATTTATATACATTCCTAAATTTATGTAGTAATTTAATTTTTATCTCTTTTATTTTATATTTTTGTGTGATACTTATATAAATGGCAAAAAAGAAAAAAACAATTAAAAAAGCTCCTTCAAAACCACAATTTCAAAAAACAAAAGTGTTTTTTGGAAGCAGGCAAACCCACACTGTATTTGGGTTATTTATTGTTTTATTTGCTATATTTTTATTTTTTTCTATAATATCTTATTTTTTTAATTGGCAACAAGATCAAAGCCAGCTTGCCCATTTTTCAAATAAAAGCATAACCGTAAAAAACTTATTGGGAAAAATCGGAGCAAGTTTGAGCCAAATTTTGGTTTATAAAGGTTTCGGAATTTCTGCTATTTATATTCCAATTTTACTTTTTTTATCCGGTTTAGCCATTTTAATAAAAGGAAATTTTAAAAAAATAATAAATTTATGGGGTTGGGGAATTTTAGGAATAATTTGGATTTCTATTTCCTTTGGATTTTTAGCAAATAAAAATGCCTTATTAGCTGGGGTAATAGGCTATCAAATAAATTTATACCTTCAACAATTTTTAGGGAAAACAGGATTAATTTTAGTCTTGTTGTTTTTATTTTTCTCTTATTTAGTAATTCGTTTTAAAATTACATTAGATAAACTTACAAATAAAAATTCTGGCATAACAAAAGACGATTTAACCAATGAAGATGCCATTCTAGCAAATCAAAAAACAAATACTACTGTAAAACCTGAAGCGGATAGTATTACTGAAAAGCCAAAAAATAATATTTCTAATGATGCTATTGAATTAGACATAAAAAGCAAAAATACAAACGAAAATATAGAAACGGAAGATGACGTTGAAATTGATGTAGATAAAATTGTAGATGAAGATAAAGTTGTGGAAAATTTATCCAATAAATTAGTGAAGGACTTTGGAGAATTTGACCCAACTTTAGAGTTAAGTGAGTATAAATTTCCTACTTTAAATCTTTTAAAAACCTATAATGAAAGTATTTCTGTTAATCAAGAAGAATTAGAAATTAACAAAAATAAAATTGTTGAAACCTTAAACAATTATAAAATTGGAATTGACCGAATAAAAGCTACCGTTGGGCCAACAGTAACGTTATATGAAATTGTTCCTGAAGCTGGAGTTCGAATTTCAAAAATTAAAAACTTAGAAGACGATATTGCTTTATCATTATCCGCATTAGGAATTCGAATTATTGCTCCAATTCCAGGAAAAGGAACTATAGGTATTGAAGTGCCAAATAAAAAACCAACTATGGTTTCTATGAAATCGGTTATTTCTTCTACTAAATTTCAAAATTCTGAAATGGAATTACCTATTGCCTTAGGTAAAACAATTTCTAACGAAACTTTTGTAGTGGACTTAGCAAAAATGCCTCATTTATTAATGGCTGGTGCTACCGGACAAGGTAAATCGGTTGGTTTAAATGCCGTATTAACTTCCTTATTATATAAAAAACATCCTGCAGAAGTTAAATTTGTATTGGTTGATCCTAAAAAAGTAGAACTCACTTTATTTAACAAAATTGAACGTCATTATTTGGCAAAATTGCCCGATACTGAAGAAGCTATTATTACAGACACAACTAAAGTAATTAACACTTTAAATTCACTGTGTATTGAAATGGATAATCGTTACGATTTGCTAAAAACAGCAATGGTTCGTAACATTAAAGAATACAATACCAAATTTAAAGCTCGTAAATTAAACCCTGAAAATGATCATCGATATTTACCATATATTGTTTTAGTTATTGATGAGTTTGCTGATTTAATTATGACTGCTGG
>DGOU01000097.1:16722-20300 GCA_002390165.1 Lutibacter sp. UBA4458 | reverse complement strand
TACGTCCTATTGAGCTTTTCGAAATATTTTAATCATGAATTAATCAAAGGTAACTTCGATAAGCTCCGTTTGACAAACTGAATTATTATTACTTTTTATACAATTTTTTTTCTGTTTCATTCTGTTTTCTCTACTTGGGTTATAAAATATTTGGTATCTCCTAACCAAGGAAAGGTTCTAAAGCGTTCTTTGTAGGTTAATTTCACATATTCTCCTTGGTGTTTTTGAAGGAATTTAATTACCTCTTTTTCTTTATCTTCTACTGAAAAAGTAAAAACTTGTGCGTTAGAAACACCTTGACTAATTTCTCCTTCCCAAGTTTTAAAGATAATACCTTTATGGCTAATTTTAACGAGCTTTCCTGCTCTGTAACCTTCACTATAAGGTAGATAATAAACTACTGTAAAATACAAGCCTATTCCTATTAAAATCACCGTAAAAACACCTATTAATATTTTTTTCATACCTATTTAATTAAGGGGTAAATATAGTCATTCCAATAAATTAAAGAATAAAGTTATGTAACAATTTAAAAAAAACAGATACCTATTTAAAAAGATGCTTTGATTAAATTTAAAATCGTGCTATCTTTAATACTTACATTAATTTTAAAAAAATTTATAAAATGATTGGAACCTACATTATTATTTTTATTCTTGTTATACTTATAGGCTCGGGCTTATTTATTGTTAAACAACAAACTTCAGCAGTAGTAGAACGCTTTGGAAAATACCAAAGTATAAGACAAGCAGGGCTTAACTTAAAAATACCCATAATAGATAAAATTTCAGGTAGAATTAGTTTAAGAATTCAGCAATTAGATGTAATTGTAGAAACCAAAACTAAAGATGATGTATTTGTACATCTTAAAATTTCAGTTCAATTTTTAGTTCAAAAAAATCATGTTTATGATGCTTTTTACAAACTTCAAAATCCACATGAACAAATTACGGCTTTTATTTTTGACGTGGTACGTGCAGAAGTTCCTAAAATGATTTTAGATGATGTATTTGAAAAGAAAGATGAAGTTGCTTTAGCTATACAACGCGATTTAAAAGAGGCTATGCTTAATTATGGTTACGATATTATTAAAGCATTAGTAACGGATATTGATCCTGATGAAAATGTAAAAATAGCTATGAACAGAATTAATGCTGCTGAACGTGAAAAAGTTGCTGCACAACACGAAGGAGATGCGCAACGTATTTTAATTGTAGAAAGAGCAAAAGCCGAAGCGGAAGGTAAACGTTTACAAGGTAAAGGTATTGCAGATCAACGAAGAGAAATTGCACGTGGTTTAGAAGAAAGTGTTGATGTGCTTAATAGAGCTGGCATTAACAGCCAAGAAGCTTCTGCTTTAATAGTTATTACGCAACATTACGATACCTTACAAAGTATTGGATCAGATACGAATTCTAATTTAATTTTATTGCCAAATAATCCAAATGCAGCTAGTTCTATGTTAAATGATATGGTTACAAGTTTAGTTGCTGCTAATAAAATAAATGAATCTTCTAATAAAAAGAAAAAAGAATTAGGAGATAAAGATGAAAAATAACTTTTTCATCAAAAAATGAAGCATAAAAAAACCTGTGAAAAACACAGGTTTTTTATTGTTATTAATGTCTTAATTTTTATCTTTTTCTTTATCTTTTTTTTCGTCTTCATCATCTTCTTGAGTAGCTTTTTTAAACTCTTTAATACCACCACCAAGACCTTTCATTAACTCAGGTAATTTTTTACCTCCAAACAATAATAAAATTGCTAAACCAATAATAATCCATTGCCAAGGGCCAACCATTCCTAAAAAAATATATAGTGCATTCATTATTCTAATTTTTATTTTTTACAAAGATAACAATAAAATTAAAACTTGTTTTTAGTTAGTTCTTATTTTTAATTGTACCGCCTATAATTTTTTTTGTTTTTAAAACTTCAGGAGTTCCTTTATAATAAACACTTCCACCAAAACGAACTTTAGCATCTAAAACTTCTGTAGTTTTAACTTTAACCACAGCTCCGGAAGCGGCAACTGCAGTAGTTTGTTTACTTTCTAAATTATATGCTTTATAAATTGCACCAGTAGTTGCTTCAATAGTTTGATTTTGGGTGACTCCATTTAATTCAATTTTACCACCAGAAACCGCTTTAACGGTTAAATATTTAACTTCTATAGGAACTTTTATTCTTGCACCTTCTTGTACTTTAACTTCTAATTGTTGCTGCTCTATAGTTGTTTCAGATAAAATAGTTGCTCCTTCATTACCATCTAAAACTTGAATTGGATTGGTATAATTAACCGTAATAGTTACATCATCAGCAGTAAAACTATCAGGAAATTTTAATTTAATTTTTAAAATTCCATTAGAATTTTTAACAGAAACATCTTCCGATTTATTTCCACTAATAACAATAGAAGGACTTTCCGCTTTCTGTATTTTAACTGTTAATCCATTAAATACTTTTAAAGTATTAAAATCGCCTAACTTTTTAGTAATTGGCTTTTGTGCAAATGCAATGGAACCTACCAGAATAAATAATAATGCTAGTTTTTTCATATTATGATTTAATTTAAAGAATATTTTTTATTTTATAACTACTAAAATAAGCAATAATTGTACCCTTTTTGTTAATTATTTTTTAATTTTTCAATTAAGGTAAAATCTAAATGTTTACGCTCTAAATCGGTATTCTTAACTTTTATAAGTACGTGATCTCCTAATTGGTATAAATTTTTGGTAGATTGACCAACTAGTGCATATTGCTTTTCGTCATAAATATAATAATCATCTTTAATTTGACGTATTCTGCACATTCCTTCACATTTATTTTCAATAATCTCCACATAAATTCCCCATTCTGTTACCCCAGAAATAACTCCTTCAAACTCTTGGTTTTTATGATTTTCCATATACTTCACCTGCATATATTTAATAGAATCTCGCTCAGCTTTGGTTGCTAAATATTCCATTTCTGAAGAATGCCTACATTTTTCTTCATAAATTTCTGCTTTTGGAGATTTACCTCCTGTTAAATAATTTTGTAACAATCGGTGAGTCATTACATCTGGATATCTTCTAATTGGTGAAGTAAAATGAGAATAATAATCAAACGCTAAACCATAATGTCCAATATTTTGGGTAGTATATTCCGCTTTACTCATAGAGCGAACCACTAAAGTTTCAATCATATTAGCTTCGCCTTTTCCATGAACATCTTTTAATAATTGATTTAGGGTTGACGAAGTAGTTTTTTTATCTTTTGTATCAATTTTATTTTTATATCCAAACTTACTCACAATAGTTTGCAAAGCTGCCAATTTATCAAGATTAGGCTCGTCATGAACTCTATAAACAAACGTATTTTTTGTAGGAACACCTTTACTTTTACCAGCACGCTCGGCTACTTTTTTGTTTGCTAACAACATAAACTCTTCAATAAGTTTATTTGCATCTTTAGATTCTTTAAAAAATACACCTGTTGGTTCTGAATTTTCATCTAAATTAAATTTTACTTCAATTTTATCAAAAGCAATAGCACCTTGTTGCATTCTTTTTTTACGAATTTTTTTAGCTAAG
>DGOU01000097.1:0-16666 GCA_002390165.1 Lutibacter sp. UBA4458 | reverse complement strand
TTAGATTTAGTTTCTATAATTTCCTGAGCTTCATGATATGCAAAACGTTTATCAGAATACGTTACCGTTTTTCCAAACCATTGATTAACCACATGTGCTTTTTCATTTATTTCAAAAACTGCGGAAAAAGTTAGCTTTTCTTCATTTGGACGTAAAGAACAAACACCATTTGATAAAACTTCTGGAAGCATTGGTACTACTCTATCTACTAAATAAACTGAAGTTGCTCTTTTATAAGCTTCGTCATCTAAAATAGATTTTTCTTGTACATAATGCGAAACATCTGCAATATGAATTCCTATTTCATAATTACCATTTTCTAATGTTTCAAAAGATAAAGCATCATCAAAATCTTTAGCATCGGTTGGATCTATGGTAAAGGTGGTTACGTTACGCATATCTCTTCGTTTTAAAATTTCTTCTTTCGAAATTTCTAACGGAATTTTAGAAGCAGCTAATTCAACTTCTTCTGGAAATTTATAAGGTAAACCATATTCTAATAAAATAGAATGCATTTCGGTATTATGATCTCCTGGTTTTCCTAAAATTTCTTTAATTTTTCCAAACGGATTTTTAGAATTTGCAGGCCAATCAGTAATTTTAGCCAAAACTTTTACACCGTGTTCCGTATCTTTTAACTTATTTTTTGGAATAAAAATATCGGCATACATTTTAGAATCATCTGGTATTACAAAACCAAAATTTTTATTTAGTTGTAAAACCCCAACAAATTCCATTTTAGCACGCTTCACTATTTCAACAACATCGCCTTCTTCCCTACTATTATGTTTACGTTTATACAAGTAGATTTTAACTGTATCCTTATTTAAAGCTCTGTTTAAATTACGCCCCGGAATGTAAATATCATGTTCTAATTCATCAGAAATAAAATAAGCATTACCATTTGTGGTAGCATCTATAGTTCCAATATAATATTTAGATGGTGGTACAATTTTAAATTTACCTCTATCCGTTTCTTCTACTTTTTTCAGTGCTTTTAATTCTTCTAATTTTTGAATAATTTGATTTCGTCCATTTGGATCTGAAATATCTAATTTAGCAGCAATTTGACGGTAATTATAAGATTTCGAAGTATCTTTATTTAAAGATTTTAGTATTTTTCTAGTTAAATCTTTAATAACATTTCCTTTTTTCTTGTAATTTTTTTTTCTTTTCGACATTTATTTCTTTTTATTTAAAATCAAAAGTACAAATATTTATCTTTGAAAATGTTATGTAAAAGTTATATAAAATTAATTAACTACTTTAAAATAGAATTTAATGAAGCATGAATGGTTTGTGATTGTTAATCCTGTTTCAGGAAATGGAAAAGCAAAAAAGAAATGGCAACCAATTTATAATGAATTAAAAAAACAAGAATTTAAATTTACTTATGCATTTACGGAGTACGAAAAACATTCTATAAAACTTATTGAAAATGCAATAAAACACGGTATTTCAAAATTTATTTGTGTTGGTGGAGATGGAAGTTTACACCATATAATAAATGGTATTTTTAATCATAGTAATACCATAAATATAAAAGCTATTAAACTTGGCGTTATCCCTATTGGAACAGGTAATGACTGGATAAAAACTTATGGTATTTCAAAAAATTATAAAAAAGCCATTCAAACTATAAAAAAAGAAAAAACCTTTTTACAAGATATTGGTAAAATTACCTTAACATCTTCAAATAAAGAAGTTTACTTTAATAATTTAGCAGGTATTGGTTTTGATGCTCACGTGGTTAATTACGTTCATAAATATAAACATTTAGGTTTTTTAGCATATTTAGTTAGTACTTTAATTAGTATTGGAAGTTATAAAAGAAGTTTTCTTGAAATACGTTTTAATAACTTAATTATAAAACAAAAAACCTTACTTTTTTTAATAGGAATTTGTAAATTTTCTGGTGGAGGAATGCAACTTACTGATTATATTTCTTCTAATGATGGACAATTTGATGTTACTTATGTAGATAAAATTACATTGCTTACCATTTTAAAACATATTGGAAAATTATTTAATGGTAAGATTACGGATTTAGAATTTGTAAAATCGTATACAACATCAGAAGCAGTCATTAAAGTTTTAGATAATAAAAAAACATATATTCAAGCAGACGGAGAAATTATAGGATCTGGAAGTTTTACTATTACCACATTACAAAAAGCTTTATCTTTTATAATTCCTTAATTTTTGTAACATTTTTTTAATTAAACAGTCTTTATTATATACTCTTCTATTATGAAAAAAGTTTATGTAATATTTGGTTTTTATTTACTTATATTTTCAATAGGAATTTTTATTAGTATTAATACTATTAATAAATCTATTAATTATACTACTTCCATTGAAAACCAAAGTGATTTTTATAAAACTACAGATTTAGTAATTTTATTGTAGTTATAAACAATTATAATATTAATATAAAAAAGATTTAAAATTTTAAAAATATTTTTTTGTTATGATAGTTTGTTAATAGGTGACATAAATTTATTAAATAATATTTTTTTATATCACTTATTAATACATATAAACAAGTTATTAAATTTTAAAACCTTAAAAATCAATAAAATTATATAGGTTATAAACAATTTATTAATACTGTTAATTAACTAAAATATTGAATAAGTTTTTTACCTAAAATGTTTATAACAACTATTTAATTGGTTTATAACTTTACATAAAAAAGTAATAAATAAATTTGGATATGTAATTGCAGTTTTTGTATTAATAAATTTTATATAAATAAAAAAAATAGTTTTCATTTTTAAAGATAAACTTATACACAAAACAACTTTTTATTAATGCTATTGTAAATCAACTTTTTAAAAATAACTATTAACAATTAGTTTTTTAACAGTTAATAACTGTGAATTTGTATTTTTGTAATCTTAATTTTAAATATAAATGATGAAAATAGCCATTGGTAATGATCATGCTGGAACAGAATATAAATTCGAAATAATAAAATTATTAGAAAGCAAAGGGTATCAAGTTTTAAATTTTGGAACGAATACTAACGAAAGTATGGATTATCCAGATACTATTCATTTAGTGGCTAATTCTATTGAAAACAAAGAAACTGAATTAGGTATTATTTTATGTGGTAGTGGTAACGGAGCACAAATAACCGCTAATAAACATCAAGGTGTTAGAGCTGCGCTTTGCTGGAATAATGAATTAGTTTCTCTTGCAAGGCAACATAATAATGCAAATATTTTAAGTATTCCTGCTCGTTTTGTTTCTTTATATCAAGCGTTAGAATTTGTAGAAATATTTTTAAATACTAAATTTGAAGGTGGTCGCCATCAAAAAAGAGTAGCTAAAATTCCTATTGATTGTAAATAATATTACTAATTCATGTTAAAAATTTTAGTCAAATCTTTTTCAGAAATAACTACTAGTCAATTGTATGAAATTTTACAATTACGCTCAGAAGTATTTGTAGTTGAACAAGATTGTGTTTACCAAGATATTGATTTTAAAGATCAAAAAGCACTGCACGTTATAGGATTAAAAAGAGATAAAGTAATTGCTTATACTCGTATTTTTAAACCAAAAGATTATTTTTTAGAAGCTAGTATTGGTAGGGTAGTAGTTAAAAAAACAGAACGAAAATTTAATTTTGGACATCAAATAATAGAAGCTTCTATTAGTGCTATTTCTACTAATTTTAAAGAAACCACTATTAAAATTTCTGCCCAAACTTATTTAAAAAAGTTTTATGAATCTCATGGATTTAAAAAGATAGGTGAAGAATATTTAGAAGATGGAATTACTCATATTGCTATGATAAAAAAATAATTTTATGCCTAATTCAAAAGTTAAAATAAAAAGTATAACCAACTTATCTAATAATTATTATGTTTTAGATAAAGTTAATTTCGATTATAAAACCAAAAAAGGAACTTGGCAAAATCAAAATAGAGAAAGCTATAACAGAGGCGATGGTGCTGCAATTTTATTATATAATATTGTTAAAAACACGGTAATTTTAACAAAACAATTTAGAATGCCTAGTTTTTTAAATGGAAATGATAATGGTATGATGATTGAAGTTTGCGCTGGATTATTAGATAAAAATGATCCATTAACTTGTATAAAAAATGAAGCTGAAGAAGAAACAGGTTATCAAGTAAAAAATCCAAAAAAAATATTGGAAGTTTATTCTACTCCAGGTGCTGTTACCGAAAAGATACATTATTTTATTGCAGAAGTTAATGATACTATGAAAATTTCAGAAGGTGGTGGTTTAGAAAATGAAACAGAAGAAATTGAAGTATTGGAACTAAATTTTGAAGCTGCTTTTAAAATGATTTATTCTGGAGAAATTTGCGATGCTAAAACTATTATACTTTTACAATACGCAAAAATTAATAATTTATTAAAATAATAAAAGCGGTTAAAACACCATTAAATTACAACCTCTAATATCTGAATTATCAAATCTACCTAAAACTTCAAAAGTATTGTTTTGGTAAACTTTTCCTAAATCTTGCGTAGCAATAAATGAGCAAGAATTTATATTTGCTAAGTCAATTACATTAATTCCACCAGATTTTCCATTAGGTAATATGGTTAAAGCATCTTCGGTATCTCTAATTATTATTTTCATCCATGGTGGGCATTCAAAAATTCCATTTCCTTTAGAATAAGCTTGGCTTAATAATTCGGTCATTCCATATTCTGAATGAATGGCATTAACTCCAAATCCTTCACATAAAATTTGATGTAATTCTTCTCTAATCATTTCTTTACGTCTTCCTTTCATACCACCAGTTTCCATGATAATAGTAT
The DNA here is from genome assembly GCA_002390165.1 of Lutibacter sp. UBA4458. Taxonomy (GTDB): domain Bacteria; phylum Bacteroidota; class Bacteroidia; order Flavobacteriales; family Flavobacteriaceae; genus Lutibacter. Next base: position 11,860 of record DGOU01000097.1, on the reverse strand, counting down.
TTTTTAAATGGAATTTATGTAAATCAAGTAAATCTAAAAGAGCATAGGTAACTCCAATTAATAACACTTTATTGTTGGTTTTATCAAGAATTTCTAATTTTTTAGATAATTCCTCTAAATTATGAAGATAAAATCCACTTTCTAATTTTTTAGAATCTTTTATTAAACTATCCACCATATAAATTAACGAAGAACCTTTTCTTTCTAAATAAGACGGTAACAATGCTAAAACAGTATAATTCTCAATATTTCCATAAAATTTTTCAAAGCCTTTTTTAAAACTTTGTTCATATAAATCTATATCTGTAACAAAATGTTTACTTTGCTGCAATCCAGTAGTGCCACTGCTTAAAAAAGTTTGTGTTACCTCATTTTTTGAAGACACAATTTTGTGTGTTTTAAAAAATTGGATAGGTAAAAAAGGAATTTGAGATAACTTTTTTACCTTTTTAACATCCACATTTAAATAATTTATAAAGGAATTATAAACCAAATTATGAGTTGCTTGAAATTGAAATATTTTAATACTAACTTTCTCAAAATCAACACGATTACTTATGTTAAAAATGTTATTTTTTGTCATAAAATTTGGAAATCACCACAAAAGTAATGTAAATTTACGCAACCTATTATATTTTTAGGAATCTTATATTTAAATAACACAAAAGTTTGGGGTTAAACAAACTGATAAAACAATGTGCAAAAAACGATAGAAAGGCACAAAAAGAAATTTATCAACTTTTTGGAGGTAAATTATTTTCGATATGCCTTAAATATTCGAAAAATAAGCACGAAGCTGAAGATAATTTTCAAGATGGTTTTATAACCATTTTCAATAAAATTGATCAGTTTAGTTTTAAAGGCTCGTTTGAAGGATGGCTAAAACGTGTTATGATTAACACCGTTTTAATTAAGTATCGAAAAAAAAACGTGTTAAATATTATAACGGATGAGATTCCTGATGAAGTAGTTGTTGATGTTGAAGAAGACGAATTTTCTTTAGATTTTTTGTTAAATCTCATTCATGAATTACCAGAAAGATACCGATTGGTTTTTAACCTTTATGTATTAGATGGTTATTCACACAGAGAAATTTCTGAAATGTTGCGAATTGCGGAAGGCACATCAAAATCAAATTTAGCCAGAGCAAGAGCAATATTAAAACAGAAAATTGAAGAGTACCAACAAGGACAACAATCTATTTAAGAATATAATAGTAGTGAGCGATTTTAAAAATATTGATAGATTATTTCAGGAAAAACTTAAAGATTACGAAGTTTCTCCACCAAATAAAGTTTGGAGCGGAATTGAAAATAATTTAACAGAAGTTCCTCAAAAAAGAAGAATTCCTATCTGGGCTAAATTTGCCAGTATTGCAGCATTAATACTTCTTTTTATAAGTTTAGGAGCAATATATTTGTTACCTACCAATAATTTTACTGCAAATTTATTTAAAATACCATCTACGGATAAACCTACGGTTAAAAACAGCACAGATACTTTAAAACCTTTTGAAATTATTTCTAAAGAAACAGCTAATGTAAAGGTTAGCAGTAATAAAGTGAAAGAACAAAACAATATTGAAAAACCTATAAAAAATATAATTAAAGTAGATGAAAACACAAGTATTGCAGATAATAAAACCAATACTAAATCACTTCCAAAATATTTAACCGATACTAAAAATTTAGCTTTTCAAAAAGAAGCTAAAGTTAAAACAACTAAAAAAGGAATAGACAAAAGTAAATTTACCGTAGCAACTATTTTTGCCCCTATTTATATGAGTTCTTTTGGAGATGGTTCAGGAATTGACGGTCAATTTAAAAACAACCCTTCTTCCGGAAATTCTTCTTATTCGTATGGTGTTAAAGTTGCTTATCAGTTAAACAAAAAATTCACTATACAATCGGGTGTAAACTTAATTAACTTAGGTTTTACAACTAATAATGTGTTTATAACTCCAGGCGTTTCAGCTGTCGGATTATCAAATATTACAAGTAGCCCTAATTTAGGAAAAGACACCAAATCATCTAAAGAATTTAATACAACAGGAAGTTTAAATCAAGTTTTTGGTTATGTTGAAATTCCAGTGGAAGTTAAATATAATGTTACTAATGGAAAATTTGGAGTTAATTTAGTTGGTGGTTTTAGTACCTTACTTTTAAACAGAGATGAAGTATTTGTTGAAACTTCTGATTATACCCAAAGTTTAGGAGCCTCTAAAAACCTTAGATCTATAAACTTTAGTGGTAATATAGGAGTAGATATTGATTACTTAATTCATAAAAATTTATACTTAAATGTTTCACCAATGTTTAAGGTTCAAACAAATACCTTTTCAAAAAACTCTGGCAGCTTATTGCCTTATTATTTAGGAGTTTATACAGGGATAAATTATAAGTTTTAGTTGGTTTATTATTTGGTTGGTTACCAAATATTGAATGAAGAAAGCCGTTTCTATTTAGAGACGGCTTTTCTTTTTAAACCTTATAATTATTCGTAATTTTGTATCATCACAAAAAACATATAAAAAATACTATTATGGAAACTACAATAGATAAAACAATACATAAATCTTTAGATTTACTTGGGGTTAAACCTTTAAATGAAGGAACGTCAACAGGAACAGATTTTTTTGGAAACGGAGAAATAATTGAATCTTTTTCACCTGTAGATGGAAATTTAATTGGAAAAGTTACTACCACTACTAAAGAAGATTTTGAAAAAGTAATAACTACCGCACAAAAAGCTTTTAAAACCTGGCGTTTAGTTCCTGCTCCACAACGTGGCGAAATTGTTCGTCAGTTTGGTTTAAAACTAAGAGAATTAAAACAACCTTTAGGAGAATTAGTTTCCTATGAAATGGGGAAATCTTTACAAGAAGGCTTAGGGGAAGTTCAAGAAATGATTGATATTTGCGATTTTGCTGTTGGTTTATCTCGTCAACTACAAGGATCTACTTTGCATTCTGAACGTCCTGGACATAGAATGTACGACCAATATCATCCATTAGGAATTGTAGGAATTATTTCTGCATTTAATTTTCCTGTAGCGGTTTGGAGTTGGAATACAGCTTTGGCATGGATTGCTGGAGATGTTTGTGTGTGGAAAGCTTCAGAAAAAGCACCATTATGTAGTATTGCTTGCCAAAATATTATTACCGAAGTATTAAAAGATAATAATTTACCAGAAGGAATTTCAAACATTGTAAACGGAAACTATAAAGTAGGAGAATATATGACAACCGATAGGCGTGTTGCTTTAATTTCAGCTACAGGTTCTATTAGAATGGGAAAAATTGTTGCAAAAACTGTTGCGGAAAGATTAGGAAGAAGTTTATTAGAATTAGGTGGTAACAATGCTATCATTGTAACTCCAGATGCAGATATTAAAATGACCGTAATTGGCGCTGTATTTGGTGCTGTTGGCACTGCTGGTCAGCGTTGTACATCTACAAGAAGATTAATTATACACGAATCTATTTATGATAAAGTTAAAACTGCAATAGTGGATGCTTATAAACAAATTAAAATTGGAAATCCGTTAGATGAAAATATTCATATGGGTCCACTAATTGATAAAGATGCTGTAAAATTATATCAAAATGCTTTAAATAAAGTAGTAGAAGAAGGAGGAAATTTAGTGGTTGAAGGTGGTATTTTAGAAGGCGAAGGTTTTGAAAGTGGTTGTTATGTTAAACCAGCTATTGCTGAAGCAAAAAATAGTTTTGAAATTGTTCAAAATGAAACTTTTGCTCCTGTTTTATATTTATTAAAATATACCGGAGAAGTTGACAATGCAATTGAAATTCAAAATGGCGTAGTTCAAGGACTTTCTTCTGCAATAATGACTAATAATTTACGTGAAGCTGAAAAATTCTTGTCACAAGCTGGTTCAGATTGTGGTATTGCAAATGTAAATATTGGAACTTCAGGTGCTGAAATTGGAGGTGCTTTTGGAGGAGAAAAAGAAACTGGTGGAGGAAGAGAATCTGGTTCAGATGCTTGGAAAGCTTATATGAGAAGACAAACAAATACTATAAATTATACTACCGAGTTACCTTTGGCTCAAGGTATAAAATTTGATTTGTAATAACTTTTACAACCATATAATTATAAAAAAAGCAACGTTATTAAACGTTGCTTTTTTTAGGTTAACTTTTACCTAATTTTTTCTTAAAATAATAGAAATTAATCTAGGTATTTCATTTTTATTTAAATCGTCAAACTGCTCATATATTTCTTCCAATTTAAACCCATTTTCCTTTGCAGCATTTATATAATCCGTAATGTGGTGCGTATAAACTTCTAATACTTCCGTTTCTTTTTCAGAATCAAACCTAGCTTTACTACCATTGTATTGCTTAAATGGATGTAATTCATTAATAAAAAATATTCCATCAGTTTTTAATTTTAAATAAGCTTGTCCAAAAACAAAATTTAAATCATTAATATGCTCAAGTGTTAAATTGACAGTTACTAAATCAGCAAATTCATCCGCTACTTCCCAAACTTCTAATAAATTTGCTTTTTTAAATAGTACATTATCATTTTGAATCTTTTTTTTAGCTTCATTTAACATTTTTCGAGAAAAATCTAACGCAATAATTTTTTTGGCTTTAGTTATTAACCACTCGGTGTTTTTACCAGTACCACAACCTAATTCTAAAACACTATCAAAATGGTAATTACTTAAAATTTCAATAGTAGATTTTTTATCTAAATCTCTTGTTTTGTTTTCATTAGTATCGTAGATTTTTGCCCAAGAATTATATGCTTTTTCTATGCTCATTTTCTTCGTGTTGGTTTCTAATTTTTCTTAATACTCTTATAGCTTCTTTGTATTTTATATATGCTAATTTGTTGTTTCTATTTTTTAAATACGGAGCCAATTCATCTAAATTTTTTAAAGCATTCGGAATTTTATTTAACACGCATAATAAATAGTTGGTTGGTAAATCCTTTATTTCCTTTTGTTCTTTTTTTGAAATTGAAATTTCCTTTTTTAATTTAGTGGATAATGCATTACAACTATTATATAAATGAAGCAGTTCAGCTTTATCAAATTGAGGCGGATTAAACAGAAATTCACTAACAATATCAAGTTTTCCGTTATCTTTAAAATGAATAATTGTTTTTTCTAACGGATAATAATCGAACACATTTTTTAGCTGTAAATAAATATATTCTGTTATAATAAATGACCGATGATTAATTTCTATTTTAACTTCATCTAAAACAGAATAAAACAAACGAACCTGTTCATTTATTAGTTCAATATCCACTCGTGAATAAAATAACTTTTCTCCAACTTTTTTTTGTTTTCCAGCCCAACACAACACAAACTGCTCATTAAAAACTTTATATTTTGGGTGGTATTCTTTACTATGCCTTTTAAAAAAATGGAAAACGCCATCTAAAGTCAATTGAATATTATTACTCGCATTTTTTTCTATAGATGCTACAATTTCTTTATTAGTACTTTTTAATTCAAATTTACCAAGAGTGGACATAGAATTGCTTCCTCTTCTGTAAAAAACTAGTCCTTTTACATATTTCCAAATTGTTTTTTTAAGCGTAGTAACTTTATTATTTGGATGAATAGTTATTAAACCAACCACTTTATGCCTTGGTAATTTTGGAAAAGCAATATTTTCATAATTTATTTTAGGAGGATTTTCTAAATAGGAATTAATTAAGTTTTGAATTTTACTATCATCAAAAAAATCAACGCCTTTAATTTTATTAAATTCGTCTTCTATTCCTATAACTAAATACGAATTGTTGTCTAAATTTGAATTAGATAATGCACAAACGTGTTTTAAAAATTTAGCTTTTCCTTCTTTAGAATCCAATGAAATCTTTTGTTTTTTATCATAAAAACTATTTTCATCGGTTTGGGCAAGTAAGTTTTTTATTAAAAGCCGTTTATTTATCATTATTTTTTAAATTTAAAAAAATTCACTAATTTAGGTAATTGATTATTCTTTTTAATAATTCTAAGAAACCCTACAGATTTATTATTTTATAATAATATATATAAACTTTAAAATTATGAAAATAAAAAGTATTTTATCCGTAGTATTCTCTATTATATTCCTTTTATTCTTACAAAGTTGTAATAATTCAGAAATAAATAATTCAAATTCTACTACTTCTCACGTTAACTTAAAGTTAGTAGACGCTCCTGATGATTCCTATAAAGAAGTATGGGTTGATATTATTGATGTACAATATAATAGAAGTGATGATAATATAGGATGGACAAGCTTTGATGGCTTTCCTGTTGAAGAAGGAAGTACATTAGTTGATTTATTAACGCTAACCGCAGGATCTTCACATATATTAACAGATCAGGAAATTGAATCAGGTATGTTAAGCCAAGTGCGATTAGTATTAGGTAGTAAAAATTCAATAGTTTTTGAGGGTTCAGATGAAATGGTTCCTTTAAAAACCCCAAGCGCACAACAATCTGGTTTAAAATTGCATTTAGATACTGAGTTAGTTGCAGGGTATTCCTATACTTTTATTTTAGATTGGGATGTACAAAAATCTATTGTAAAAGCTGGTAATTCTGGTATTTATAACTTAAAACCAGTTATTAGAGTTACCGCAGAAGCAAATTCTGGAACTATTTTAGGAAGAGTTGCAGATACTAAAGAAACAACGGAAAATCCTATGCCACTAGAAGCATTAGTATCAGTTTATGATGTTTCTGATACTTCATTTTCAAATGCTATTGCATCTACAACTTCAAATGATGAAGGTGTATTTATGTTACAAGGAATTCCGGGAGGAAGTTATGTACTAACTATTGAAAAAGAAGATTATGATATAGCTTATTCAGAAACAGTTCCTGTTATAAACGGTGAAGATAAGGATGCAGGTACATTGCTTTTAACAAAAAGTACAGGAAGCATTTCAGGAAGAGTTGCTGACGATGCAGAAACGGATACAAATAAAATACCAATTGAAGCTGCTACTGTTACAGTATATAATAAAGACGATACTTCATTTACCACTGTAGTAGCTTCTATTGAAACTGACGTTGATGGAAATTTCATATTATCTGATTTACCAATTGGAGAATATTGGATAAAAGTGGCTCATAGTGATTATAATGATTATGAACAAGATACAAGTGTTGATACCGCTATTGTAGTTGAAAAAGATGTTGAAAATGCTATTGGCACACTTTTAATGACTTTATCACCTTCTTAAATTAAATATAAAACATAAAATAAAGGGGTTTAGCATTTAACTAAACCTCTTTATTCAAAATAGTTGCACTTGCCTGTGCAGTAGGATATACAATTAAATCTTCAATATTTACATGATAAGGTCTGCTAATTACAAAATAAATAATATCTGCAATATCTTCTGGTTGCAACGCTTTATACCCAGAATATACCGATTTAGCCCTTTCTTTATCTCCTTTAAAACGAACTTCAGAAAATTCGGTTTCAACAGCACCAGGATGAATAGCGCAAGCTCTAATATTATGTTTGTTTAAATCTATACGCATAGCTTTATTTAAAGCGTTTACAGCATACTTTGAGGCACAATACACGTTTCCATTAGGATATACTTCTTTACCGGCAATAGAGCCTATATTTATTATAAATCCATTGTTTTTTGCAACCATTGTTGGAAGAATTGCTTTGGTAACATATAATAAGCCTTTTACATTGCCATCAATCATGGCATCCCAATCGTCTAAGTTTCCATCTTGAATAGTGCTTAAACCGTGGGCATTTCCAGCATTATTTATTAAAATATCTATTTGTTGAAATTCTTTAGGAATTAATTTTACCGCATCAAATACTTCATTTTTATTACGAACATCAAATTGCAATGTGGAAACTTTTGTAAATTTACTTAGTTCTTTTTTTAAGCTTTCCAAGCGATCTGCTCTTCTGCCACATAATACTAAATTAATGTTGTTTTTAGCAAATATAGTTGCTGTAGCTTTTCCAATTCCTGAGGTTGCTCCTGTAATAAAAGCGGTTTTATTTGACATTTTTATATTGTTTAAATTTAATAGGAATAAAGGTACAAAAAAACCGCTCCGATTTCGGAGCGGTTTTCTTCAATTGGTTATTAAAAATAACCAATCAAAAATCAACTAACCAAACTTTATTTTAAATGTCTTCTAATTTTTGTTTCTCTTATTACTTTAGTTCGTTTTCTACCTGATGAACTTACAGTATTCTTTTTTGAACTTTCTTTTAAGTATTGAATATATCCAAATCCTGAAAATTCATATGTGGTTCCTGAATTGATATTATACAAACTTATTGTTTCGTCATCTATAACGGTTAACTCAAACTCTTCCGTATCGTCAGAATCATAATGTAATGTTAAAACCTTTAAATTATTATATCCTTGAACATTTGCTACAGAATAACTTCCTACATAATCCCATAATAAATTATCAATAGTTGTGCCAACTTCATCTTGAGAAGAATAAAAGGTTGTTAAATCTTCTGGAGTAAATTGTAAATAATTTTCATTATCAAAGGCACTTATTTCTCCTTCACTACTTGTAAATGTTTTTCCCCAGGCGTCATATTCTTGTAAAAAATATTCAATATTATCGTAAAATATTTGATCGAAATCAAAATTAAACTTTTGGTAGCCCACTAAATAATAGCTTACATTATTAAAATTATCCACTAGTTTTATTTGATCATCCGAAATTTGAATAACATCAAAATCAAAATATCCGTCTAAATCATGATTTATTTCTAAACTTCCGTTATTTGTATCGTAAATTCCAACTGGAATTCCATATCCATTTCCTGTAGCTCCTATACCAACCAAATTATTATTAGCATATAAATTACCATTTAAAAAGGAAATTGTAAATGCTTTAGATAGAAAAGGAACATCTCCTTGCCCAGTTGTTTTATTATAATCTATATACCATAAATCATAATTTGAAACAACATCTTCAAGTGATACATAATTATTTGGGTTGTTATAATCTTCAACTACAACATTACATGAAGAAACCATAATGCTAGTTGTTATTAATACGAAAAGTAATTTTAAAGTCTTCATACACTTTGTTTTTGGTTACGGCATTAAAAATTCAATTTTCGTGCCAAAAACAGAAGTTTAAAATATAAAACTACATAATGGTAAGTAAATAAGTTAGTTAACTTCTTTATTAATAATTTTAATTTTGTAAAAATAAGTTTCATTTTGATATAGATAACTTATTACAGCTTCATTATTATTTAAATTAAAAGGAATATTTTTAGAGATTATTTTTGGAAAATTACCAAATTCTTTAGTGCTATCTTTATCCAAAATATAATCATTAATACCATTTGAAGTAACTAATATTCCTACGTATTTTGAAGGAGTAGTATTAGCTGTTAATTTTAAGGTTGTTTTTTGATTTCTAAAATAAAGTGTATCTAATTTAACCTTTTTAGAGTCTGTGCTAATTTCAACTTTTAAACCTCTAACTCCAGGTTGGCCACCAACCCAATCGGATACAACAGCATCTACAATTTTAAAGGGTGGATTTTTTTGAAATTTGTAAATAGTTTTATCTTTAGTTGCTCCACAACAGAAAAACAAAGTTGATGTAATAATAAAAATGGATATAAGTTTAAGAATTTTCATAGTAGTAAATATTTAGGATGTTTACAACAAAGTGTGTACCAAAATACAAAAAGTCTATCATTTTTATGATAGACTTTTTGTATTCTAATTATAAAATTTCGTCTAATTGTTTAAAGCTTCTCCTCTTATTAAAATTTGACTACTCTTTGTTTCGTCTAATTATTTAAAGCTTCCGCTCCTCCAACAATTTCTAATATTTCATTTGTAATAGCTGCCTGACGAGCTTTATTATACATTAATAATAAATCATCTCTTAATTCAGTTGCATTATCTGTGGCTTTATGCATTGCCGTCATTCTAGCACCATGTTCTGCAGCAAAAGAATCTCTTATTGCTTTATAAAGTTGTGTTTTTAATGATTTAGGAATTAATTCTAAAACTATCTCAGCTTTTGAAGGCTCAAAAATAAAATCAGCATTAGATTTGTTCGCATTTTCCGAATCAGGTTTAATAGGTAAATAATCTTCTACTGTTGGTATTTGAGTAGCTGCATTTTTAAATTGATTATAAACCAGTTGTACTTTATCATAACTTCCTTCAGCAAATAATTGCATAATATTTTCTGCAATATTAGCAACATTTTCAAAAGTTAATTCATCAAAAACATCACTATTATTAGCTATAATAGTATGGTTTTTTTTAAGAATATCATTTGCTTTTTTTCCTATGGATAAAATATCTACTTGTTTACTAGTATAATGGTTTTCAATTAAATGTTCAGCTTCCTTAATTATGTTTGAATTGAACCCACCACATAATCCTCTATTTGAATTTATAACTACTAATAAAACTTTGGAAATTTCTCGTTGTTCCGAAAAAACACCTCCAGTTTCACTATCTAATGAAGCACTTAAACCTTGCAAAAGTTCTGTTAACTTATTTGCATATGGCTTCATTTTAGTAATTGCATCCTGTGCTTTTTTCAACTTTGCTGCCGATACCATTTTCATGGCACTGGTAATTTGCATAGTTGAACCAATAGAAGTAATTCTATTTCGTATTTCTTTTAAGTTTGCCATTTTCCTATCCTAAATCCTTTCCAAAGGAAAGAATTATTTTTTGTTTATATTAATAAATCCTTTTTCCTCCCTTTTAGGGAGGTTAGGAGGGAATTTTATGCATATTTTGCCGAAACTTCAGTAGCGGCATTGGTTAATACATCAATTACTTCATCTGTTAATTTTCCAGCTTTTAATGTATTTAATGTTTCTTTGTGTTTAGCATTAAGATATTCTATATAATCTTTTTCGAATTCTTTAACTTTTTCAACAGGAACATTTTTTAACAAGTTTTTTGAACCTGCATAAATAATTGCTATTTGATCTTCTACTTTAAATGGATCTGCTTGATTTTGTTTTAAAATCTCAACATTTCGTTTTCCTTTTTCAATTACATTCATTGTAGCAGCATCTAAATCGGAACCAAATTTTGCAAAGGCTTCTAATTCTCTATATTGTGCTTGGTCTAATTTTAAAGTACCCGCTACTTTTTTCATAGATTTAATTTGTGCGTTTCCACCTACACGAGATACAGAAATACCTACGTTAATAGCTGGACGAACACCAGAGTTAAATAAATCGGATTCTAAAAATATTTGACCATCTGTAATGGAAATAACATTTGTTGGAATATATGCAGATACATCACCAGCTTGCGTTTCAATAATTGGTAAAGCAGTTAAAGAACCTCCTCCTTTTACTTTTCCTTTTAAAACAGAAGGAACATCATTCATTTGAGCAGCAATAGTATCATCGTTAACTATTTTTGCGGCACGTTCTAATAAACGAGAGTGTAAATAAAATACATCTCCAGGGTATGCTTCACGTCCTGGTGGGCGACGTAATAATAGAGAAATTTCACGGTAAGCTATTGCTTGTTTAGATAAATCATCATAAACAATTAATGCAGGACGACCTGTATCTCTAAAATACTCACCAATTGCAGCACCTGCCATTGGAGCATAAACTTGCATAGGTGCTGGATCGGAAGCATTTGCAGCAACAATTGTTGTATATGCTAAAGCTCCTTTTTCTTCTAATAAATTTGCAATTGCAGCAACAGTAGAACCTTTTTGTCCGATTGCTACATAAATACAATATACTGGCTCGCCAGCATCGTAAAATTCTTTTTGATTTATGATGGTGTCAATTGCAACAGTTGATTTACCAGTTTGACGGTCACCAATAATAAGTTCTCTTTGCCCTCTTCCTACCGGAATCATAGCA
>DGOU01000075.1 GCA_002390165.1 Lutibacter sp. UBA4458 | reverse complement strand
AATAGAAATTAAATATTTTTAAAACAGTAGTTTTATTCATTTGCTAAAAAATAGACGTGTTTTTAATAAATATTAAAAAATACTTACTTTTTTTTGAAGATTTCCGATAAAAACATCTTTTTCATTTACTGTTACAGGGCGTTTTAAAAAGGTGTATTCTTCTAAAATAAATTGTTTAAAATCTTCTTCAGTTAAATGTTGACTTTTTAAGTCCATTTGCTTGTATTTTTTTGCTCTTTTACTAAATAATACTTCATAACTTTTAGTTAAATTATAAAGTTCTTCTAACTGTTTAACGGTAATAGGATTAGTTTTTATTTCTTGTAAAATATAACCGCTTGTATCCATGTTTTTCAAAATTCGTCTACAAGTATCACAGGTTTTTAAATAATATATTTTTTTCATGAGTTTAAATTTTGTGGACTGTAAATTTAAGGGGTTATTAATTTAATTTTGAATACTTTTATAAAAAATCAAAAAAAATGAATAAACAATTTGAAATTTTAAATAAATCTAGAGAATTAATTTTAAAAAGTGTAACTAAATTATCTATAAAGCAATTAAACACAATTCCAGATGGATTTAAAAATAATATTGCCTGGAATATTGCTCATTTGGTAGTAACACAACAGCTATTATGTTATAAATTATCCGGTTTACCGTGCTTAATTTCAGAGGAGATGATTGAAAAATATCAAAAAGGAACGGCTCCTTTAAACGTAATTACCAAAGAAGAATTTGAAAATATGAAAAAATGGTTTGTAGAACTTCCTAAAAAATTAGAAGAAGATTATAAAAATGAAATATTTTCAAATTATTATCCATATAAAACAAGTGTACATATAACTTTAAATTCTATAGAAGATGGTATAGCATTTAATGCGTACCATGAAGGAATTCATTTAGGAATTATTTTGCAAATTTTAAAATTCGTTTAGTATGAGCATAGTAGCAATAGCAACTATTTTAATTGTGCTTTCCGCATTATTTGGTTATATAAATGTCCGGTTTTTAAAGTTACCAACAACTATAGGTTTAATGTTAATTACAATTATTTTTACGTTGTTAATATTAATAACAAGTTTGTTTAATGATACCTTATTGCAACAGGAAAAATTATTAATCTCCCAAATTGATTTTCAGTCTGTTTTATTAGATGTTATGCTAAGTTTTTTATTGTTTGCAGGGGCGCTACACACTAATTTTCAGCAATTAAAAGTGCAGAGAAAACCAATATTAGCTTTTGCAACGTTTAGTACTTTAATTTCTACTTTTTTAGTTGGGGTTTTCACGTATTATTTATTCAAACTCATTCATTTAGATATTGATTTTATATATTGCTTATTGTTTGGAGCATTAATTTCACCAACCGATCCTATTGCGGTTTTGGGAATTTTAAAACAAGTTGGTGCACCTAAAAATTTAGAAACTAAAATTGTTGGAGAATCCTTATTTAACGATGGTATTGGTGTAGTAGTTTTTTTAACCATTTATAAAATTGCAAGTGAAGGAAGTACTGTTACCTTTTGGCATGTGGCTGAAATGTTTATGTTTGAAGTAGTTGGTGGTATTGCTTTCGGACTTTTATTAGGATGGATAACTTTTAAATTATTAAAATCTATTGATGACTACGATGTTGAAGTAATTATCACTATTGCCGCAGTTATGGGTGGTACTATGCTTGCACAAAAATTCCATTTATCAGCACCATTAGCTATGGTAACTGCAGGTTTATTTGTTGGGAATGATACGGTTCGTGAATCCTCTATGAGTAAAACTACCGAACAATATGTAGATAAATTTTGGGAATTAACAGATGTACTATTAAATACGCTATTATTTGTTATGATTGGTATGGAAATTTTAGTGTTAACTCTAAATAGCCATTATATTTTAGCGAGTTTATTAACCATACCGTTATTGTTAGCGGCGCGTTATATTTCATTAATGTATCCAATAAAATTATTTGCTAAAAAATTGGATTTTGTGCCAAACACAAACTTAATTATGACTTGGGGAGGTTTACGAGGAGGAATATCTATTGCCTTGGCTTTAAGTTTAACCACTGAAATGCACCGCAATTTGTTTTTGGTAATTACCTATGTTGTAGTTGTTTTCTCTATAATTATCCAAGGATTAACCGTTGGAAAATTAATTAAAAAATTAACTAAAGAATAAGTACATTTGTTGCTCAAATTTTGATGAATTTAAAAAGAAAAGAAGATGAAATTTAATACAAAAACCATTCACGGAAACCAACAACACGATCCTGCAACCGGAGCTGTTATGCCACCAATATATCAAACATCTACCTACGCACAATCTTCTCCAGGAAAGCATAAAGGATATGAATATTCAAGAACAGCAAATCCAACCAGAACAGCTTTAGAAAATGCTTTTGCAAGTATTGAAAATGGTAAATATGGATTGGCTTTTGGCTCAGGATTAGCTGCAATAGATACCGTTTTAAAATTGCTAAAACCAGGAGACGAAGTAGTTTCAACTAATGATTTATATGGCGGATCATATAGAATATTCACCAAAATATTTGAAACCTTCGGAATTAAATTTCATTTTATTGGAATGGAAAATGCTTCTAATATTGAAAAGTTTATTACTAAAAGCACTAAATTAATTTGGGTAGAAACACCAACTAACCCAATGATGAATATTATTGATATTGAAGCTGTTGCCAAAGTTGCAAAAAAGCATAGTGTGCTGTTAGCAGTAGATAATACTTTTGCAACACCATATTTACAACAACCATTAAATTTAGGAGCCGATATTGTCATGCATTCTGCCACAAAATATTTAGGAGGTCATTCGGATGTGGTTATGGGAGCCTTAGTGGTTAAAGATAAAGAATTAGCAAATAAGTTATATTTTATTCAAAACTCTTGTGGAGCGGTTTGTGGTCCAATGGATAGTTTTTTAGTACTACGAGGTATAAAAACTTTACATGTTCGTATGCAACGTCATTGTGAAAACGGAAAAGTAGTTGCCACATTTTTAGCAAATCATCCTAAAATAGAAAAGGTTTATTGGCCAGGATTTGAAAGTCATCCAAATCATGAAATTGCTAAAAAGCAAATGAATGATTTTGGAGGAATGGTTTCTTTTGTTACTAAAGGAAATAACATTAAAGATGCTTTTAAAATAGTTGAAAATTTAAAAATATTTACATTGGCAGAATCTTTAGGAGGTGTGGAATCTCTTTGTGGACATCCTGCAAGTATGACGCATGCATCTATTCCAAAAGAAGAACGGGAAAAAACGGGAGTTGTAGATAGTTTAATTAGATTGAGTGTTGGAATTGAGGATAAGGAAGATTTAATTGCTGATTTAGAACAAGCATTAAAACGTATATAAATTTAATTTCATAAAATTGAAAAGTGTTTTTGTTAGTAATGAAAACACTTTTTTTATACTTTAAATTTTGAGAAGAGTTTAATTTAAATAATAAACATAACCAACGTGAACCCAAAGAAGCCAGTCGTTATATTTATTGGCAGGATCTTGTTTTGCATTTAAACCATCAATATAATTAGAAAAAAAGTATTGCCAGCGGGCTTCTACTAAAATATCGGAATATTCCCCTAATTTATGTCGTGTTCCAATTCCAGCAGTAGCTGACATGGTAAAATTAGCACTTACATCAATTGCTTCAGGTACTTGCCATTTTTCATAAATTACAGAAATATCTTGTTGCCAATCTCCTAAATCAGATGTTAAACTAGGATTATAATAATCTACCATAGCGCCTATACTTACGTATGGAGACCATTTTAAATCAGGAATTCTTCTTGAACCATAATCTATTACATCAACAATATGAAATTCAAGTTGACCTCCAAAATTTATTATTTGGGCTTTACCGTGCATGGCACGTAATTTTTCACCCCAAATAGAATTTTCTTGAGCCCAAACGCTAAAATGATCTAACTTGGCTGACATATAAGATAATTCTGCTCTAATTCTAAAATGTTCGTTAAAATAGTTGGTGCGTTGATCCCATCTATACCTATAATCACTAAAATTATAATAATAAATTAAGCCAACACCCATACCCACGTTACCACCAACATTTGCTTTAAAATTCCATCTTTGTCCGTAATCTGTAGTAAAGGCAGCTGCTCCAGAAATAAAACCAATTTCATGACTGGCATGGTCTTGAGCAAAGCTAGTTAACATAAAAAAACATGTTAAAAAAGGGGTTATAATTTTTAGCAAGTTATTCAAAATTGAGGTTATTATTTGGTTCAAATGTAATAAATTCTTTTTAATCTACTAATAATTAACTTGTTGAATTTTATTTTAGTATAAAGGTTTCATTTAAATCCCAATTAGCTCGTAGTTTTAATTCTTT
>DGOU01000250.1 GCA_002390165.1 Lutibacter sp. UBA4458 | reverse complement strand
ATCCAAATTTTGTAAACCAGTTGAAACTCGAGCATATCCAATTAACACAGTCATTCCTCATTTCCATTATATCCTAATTCATCGTAACATAAGACTGGGTTAACATAGTTAATGAACATAGATTAATGGGCAGAGTTTTGTTGAACGTTATTAACCCAAAATGATGTTTTTTTTAATCATTTGTGCCGTGTTCAGAAAAGGACGAGTTTTGTTACATATAAATTAATAATTAGGTATAGCATACAGGAATTAATTGAGGTGGATAATCCTCACTATAATAACCGAGCAATGTACGTAAAAATAAAAAGGCAAGGGAAAAGCGAAGGTAAGGTATTGGCGGATAAAAACGGTGGTAACTGTTAATATTATTATTACTTTCAGGGACAAGAATACATTAAATAGGCAATAAGTTTTAAAGTAGTGTACTCTTAAATTCGCGAAAATATTATCTGTCACATAAAAGTATATTTGGTTCTCGTGAATCAATAATTCCTTATCTTTGCCTGTTATATAATGAATTAATACTGAATTAACATCCTGTACAGCATTTTCTGCTAACAGCATATCGTCGTCATAGTAGTACCTGATTATTTGACTGCCGATTTCTTTCTCATATAACAAACCATCTCCATTATTTTGAATAAAGACCCCCCTACCAAAAGAACAAAAGTTCATTGGGAAGGGGGGTTACTATTTGTCTAAATCAATTAGATTATCAAAAAGGCTTGTTCAACTTATACTTGGCTCTTAGCTTTTAAATTAGGCAAAACGACAATTAATATTTAATACCATATTATGAATGATATTGGTATGAAGGTCTATAAAAACTAATAACCCGAGCTACATTGATCAACACTATCTACTATTAATCCACTATCAGAGACATAACCTGTGTAATTTGACCACGTATAAACATGAGTAATGTCTGCTGTTTTACATGTACTATATGTTGCATTCGCATCTCTATAAAACAGTCTTTTCCAATAAACTGTTTTCAAGTCTAGTAATACAAAATGTGAGACAGTTGTTTGGACAGCAGCTGCCCACACTGGAAGTCCCATAATTAAACCAATCATGGTAGCAAGGTAACTTGCTGTTGCGTATTTAGCAGTATTACTCGAATAGAGTACACCCGTGTATTTCCACGTAATTGCCTGTGTAGTATAGCCTCCTAAAGAAACAATATCTTTCTGCAAGACATTCTTAGGTCCATATTCAGTGCTGGTCTCTAATACTTTACCGTCTACTAAGATTTCTTCTCCATTTTTTTCTAAAGTGTGAAGAACCTTATCCTCCCTTGTTAGAATATTGTAAACATATTCACCGTTTTCATAAAAAGATTCCACATATTCAACCGTTCCATTTTTAAAATCTTCTACTTTAACTTTAGTGTAGGTTTCGGTCTGTTCTAAAATTGTAAATTTTACTGGAGAGTCATTACTTGTTGCACCAACAACCTCTGAATTTGAAAACATAGTTGATACAAAAATACAGAATATACTAATAATAGATACCAATTTAATAAGTTTCATATCTAACCTCCTATAACATTTTATTTAGATACTGATATTTCTTTACTTTTCTTTAAGTAAAAAAAGAACTTTATTAGAACTAGAAATACACTTATTGTTATAAAAACTTTAAACAATAATCCTTTATCAATATAGTAATAAGTTATTACTGACAAAAGAGTCATACAAAGAGCAAAAGTCCCTATCTTACTAGACTTCACTAACATATTACCTATAATAATGAGAAGTAAACCGACTATCAGATATAAAGCATACATAGCGTCATTTACTTCTGGTTCATTCAAAAGTATAACTGATGTTCCTACCGTAACTAAAAGAAAACCAATCCATTGAAGAATAACTGCTATTTTCGTTTCAAAAACCTCCTCTCTGTAATTTACAAAAATAATTTTAAGATTACCCAAAAATAATACAAATAATGTATAAATACTTAAAATATTCCTGTATTGATATAAACATTACATATTAAATATACCATTTGAATTAGTAAAAGATAGAAATATAAGATGGGAAACAATATGGTCAAATTTACAATTTTTATAATATTTTGCAATTATGTTTCCCAACAAATAGAAATTGACCACGATCCATAAACAGTGTATTATTATTTATTTTTAGAGAACGAGATTTTCATTTGCACATAGTTTTTTATATGATACAAATTTCAACCTAATTTACCGTTCAGTGCCCGTAAATAAATTTAGCTAATTAGTCTTTATTATACTAAAAACCAGTTGTGGTAAGCATTTTGGTTATAAATGTCACAAAAATGTAAAGATTTAAAAGAAAGACAAGTTTCACATTTTTCACACCTTGAGTATCTTGCAATTGAAAAATGTTGTTTTATAAATCAAGGGAATAATAGTCTTATGCTATGAAGGGAGAAAAAAAGTGAAACTATTATTAATTAAAATATATTGCTAGGGAAAATAAAGTTAAAAAAGCGAAATATGTATAAGAAAGCTAGGCGTTTTGGTCTTTTAGACTCTTGTGTGGTTATTTGTAGTCAAGAACTCGATATCTTATTAAATAAATATCAAAGAATTTGTATGAAAAGTTAATCTCTATTTAGTGTCTGTAAAGAGATCTGCAAAGATTTAATTATAAGAGCATTAAAATTACATAAAATTACAATGGGATTACATGAAACAATATATTTTCATGATTCCAGGTTAAAAGGAATCAACATACACTGGATCTTTGCGGTAACTCATTGCTTTCAAAACGCTAATCACGAAAGTTTAACAAAAACTTTATTCGAATTCTTGGTTTATATATACTTCCTCGTTCATACCACGTTGAACAGAATGGATCCCAGAGTTTACTCATCAGGAAAATTCACTGCCACAACCAATCGTATTACCAAAAGAGGTTCAAGCAGATTACGTCATGCCCTGTACCTAGCAGTATTATGCGGAATAAGAAGTTCCAGGAACAAAAAGCTTAAAGAATTC
>DGOU01000023.1:2361-6782 GCA_002390165.1 Lutibacter sp. UBA4458 | reverse complement strand
GCAGTTTACTCACCTGCTATGACCGATTTTACTTTAATGGTAGAAGATACAAGTTATATGTTTGTTACTGGTCCTAACGTAGTTAAAACTGTAACAAATGAAGAAGTAACCGCAGAAGAATTAGGAGGCGCAAGTACGCACTCAGTTAAATCTGGCGTAACACATATCACAGCGGCAAATGATGTAGTGTGTTTAAATGATATTAAAAGCTTATTAAGTTATATTCCTCAAAACAATCATACAAAACCTTTAAAAATTCCATATTTATTAAAAGAAGAAATCAGAGAAAACTTAGAAAATATTATTCCAGATAGTGCTAATAAACCTTATGATATGCATCAAGTAATTGATGGTATTATTGATGAGGATTCTTTTTTTGAAATTCATAAAGATTTTGCTGAAAATATTATTGTTGGGTTTGCTCGTTTAGCTGGTAGAAGTATAGGAATTGTAGCAAACCAACCAATGAATTTAGCTGGCTGTTTAGATGTTAACAGTTCTAAAAAAGGAGCTAGATTTACACGTTTTTGCGATTGTTTTAATATTCCTCTTTTGGTATTAGTTGATGTACCAGGATTTTTACCAGGAACAGACCAAGAATGGAATGCCATTATTACAAATGGTGCAAAATTATTATACGCTTTAAGCGAAGCAACTGTTCCAAGAATTACTGTAATTACCAGAAAAGCTTATGGTGGTGCTTATGATGTAATGAATTCTAAACACATAGGTGCGGATTATAATTTTGCTTGGCCTTCTGCAGAAATTGCAGTTATGGGTGCAAAAGGAGCCGCTGAAATAATATTTAAAAATGAAATAAAAGAAGCGAAAAATCCAGCTGAAAAATGGAAAGAAAAAGAAGCGGAATATGCATCTAAATTTGCCGATCCTTATCGTGCAGCAAGAAGAGGATTTATTGATGAAATTATTTTGCCAAAAAATACTAGAAGAAAACTAATAAAAACTTATCAAATATTAGAGAATAAAAAAGTTTTAAAACCAAATAGAAAACACGGAAATATTCCTTTATAAAAAAATTTAAAATTAATGTAAGCAACCTAAATAATTTCGACTAATAAGCAAAAGTTACAATTGTTTTAATATTTTTCATTCTTAAAATTGATGATGTTCTTTTGGTTAAGAGTAACTTTTTGAAAAGTCAGTATTTCGTATTAAATACTGACTTTTTTTATATAATTTCTGCGGATAATCCTTTGGTAAGTAATAAAGAGCAACGAGGTTTTAAATCGTTATATTCGCCTGTTTTAACCGTACATTTTCCTTTATAATGCACAAGAATTGTGCATTGCTCTGCTTGTTCTAAGGTATGGTCACAAACCTCAATTAACGAGTCAATAACAAAATCAAAAGTATTTACATCATCATTAAATAATACAATTTCATGTTGCTTAGTAACTTCTTCAAGTACATCAACTTCTTCTTGTATTTTTTTCTTTGTGCTCATCAACCAAAATTATAACTTATTTTACATACTTCAAAGCAACCCAATTATTTCTTTCGATAGTTTTAGATAATTTCAAACCAAATTCAGAAACTTTTTTATCAATAATTGGTATATCTTCTTTGTAAAATCCACTTAACAACAAGACTCCTTCATCATTCAAGCAGTTTGCGTATGCATGAATATCGTTAAGTAAAATATTCCGATTTATATTTGCAATAATTACTTCATAATTTTTATTATTTAACAATGCCGCATCTCCTTCAAAAACAGAAATTTTATGGCAATTATTACGCTCCACATTTTCTAAAGAATTTACATAACACCAATTATCATTATCAATAGCATCAATAGGATTAGCTCCTTTCATTTCAGCAAGAATAGCCAAAATTCCGGTTCCGCACCCCATATCCAAAACCTTTTTACCTTTTAAATCTAAATCTAACAAATGTTGAATCATCATATGTGTGGTTTCATGATGACCTGTTCCAAAACTCATTTTTGGTTCAATAACAATATCATATTTTAAATTAGGATTTTCATGAAAAGGAGCTCTCACACTCACTAAATCATCTACTTGAATTGGGTTAAAATTCTTTTCCCATTCGCTGTTCCAATTAACTTGTTTAATAGTTTTTTTAGTAAACTCAATTTTAAACTCGTTAGAATTTAATACGTAAATGGATTTAAGAATATCTTCAAACCAATCTTTTTTTTGAATGTAGGCAATTACTCCATCTTCCGTTTCTACAAAACTTTCAAAACCTACATTTCCTAATTCTGCAATTAAAATTTCACTTGCAGGTTCTTTAGGCTCAATGTTAAATTGATAAGATATGTAAATAGAATCCATTAAATTGCGTCAATTATTGCTTTAAAATCATCTTTATTAAGTGCTGCCCCACCAATTAAACCACCATCAACGTCTTGTTTAGAAAATATTTCTTTAGCATTTGCTGGTTTTACACTTCCACCATACAAAATAGAAATTCCTTCAGCAGTAGCGGTTTCATATTTTTCAGTCATTATTTTTCTAATAAAAGCATGCATTTCTTGTGCTTGTTCTGGAGAAGCTGTTTCGCCAGTGCCAATTGCCCAAACCGGTTCATAAGCCAAAATAATATTTTTAAAATCTTTAGCTTCTAAATGAAATAACCCATTTTTTAACTGGCTTTCTACAACTTTAAAATGATTATTTGATTTTCTATCTTCTAAAACCTCTCCAAAACAGAAAATTACTTCCATTTTATTTGCCAAAGCAGTATTCACTTTTTTAGCTAATATTTCATCGGTTTCTCCAAAATATTGTCTTCGTTCTGAATGTCCTAAAATAACAATTTTTGCTCCAACAGATTTCAACATTTCGGCAGATACCTCTCCTGTATAGGCTCCGCTTTTTTCAAAATGCATATTTTGTGCTGCTACTTCAACTTTAGTACCTTTAGCTTTTTTAGCCACTTTTTGAAGACTTACAAAAGTTGGTGCTACAATTACTCTAGTATTTTTTAAAGCTGTTTTTTTAATGCTCTTTACAATTTTTTTTGTTAACGATTTTGAAGCTTTTAAATCGTTATTCATTTTCCAGTTTCCTGCTACTATTTTAGTTCTCATATTCCATTATTTAGTATTACAAAATTAAGCAAATAATTTGATGTTTTAATTTTTCACTTTTAGTTACTACGAATTCGTTTTCGACAGACCTAATTATGCTATCCTAACTTTTGGATCGAGTAAACCATAAATTACATCTACCAAAATATTAATTAAGATAAACATAAAGGAAATTACCAATACGCTTCCCATAATAACAGGTAAATCAAGTGTATTTAAGGCATTTACTATTTCTTTTCCCAATCCGTTCCAGTTAAAAATATATTCTACAAAAACTGCTCCAGCCAACATCGATGCAAACCAACCTGAAACTGCTGTAACTACTGGGTTTAATGCATTTTTTAAGGCGTGTGTTTTAATAATGCTATATTTTGAAAGACCTTTTGCTCTTGCTGTTCTAATATAATCCTGATTTAAAACTTCTAATAAGGAATTTCGCATTAATTGAATTACTACTGCTAAAGGTCGTATTCCTAAAACAATAGAAGGTAATAACAAATTTTTCCATTGTATAGTAATTCCTTCTCCAAAATCATCGACTTCAAATAAACTACCAGTCATATTTAAATTGGTGTATTTATGCAATACAAAACCAAAAAACCAAGCAAATAATATGGCGGAAAAAAAGGAAGGAACACTCATTCCTAAAGTGCTAATTATAGATATAATTCTATCCAATAAAGAATCTTTATAAATTGCTGATAAAATTCCAAACAAAACACCTAAAAAAATAGCGATTGTTATAGCTGAAACAGCTAAAATTGCAGTGTTAGGTAAGGTTTCATTAATTATTTCTGATACTTTTTTATCTGTTTTTTGAAATGATTTTCGTAAATAAGGATACTTCAAAATAACAGCGTATTTTTTAAAACGCAACAAGGGTAAATACGAGTATTTATTTGGACTTAAAAAAGTAAAATTATTAGGATTATTACTGTGGATGGAAATAGGAGATAAATCGTTTAAATAATAAAAATATTGTTTTGAAATTGGTTGATCAAAACCGTATTTTTTTCTAATATTTTGAAGTTGAGCACTGTCTTCTTGCTGATCTAGCATCATTCTGGAAGGATCGCCAGGCAAAACATTAAATAAAAAGAATATAACGGTAACCACACCAAATAAGGTTAGTAATGCATAGCCAATTTTATGTATGAAATAACTAATCAAAAATTATATTTTATTCACAAATATAACTTAAAGTATTAAAATTATTACTTTTGTGTAATTCTTTATTTGAACTTATGAAAAAACAGGAACTGATTACTCAAATTAAACAAAAAAAATCTTTTTTATGCATTGGTTTAGATGTAGATTTAGACAAAATTCCAACGTATTTATTGAAAGA
>DGOU01000023.1:0-2246 GCA_002390165.1 Lutibacter sp. UBA4458 | reverse complement strand
GATATTGGAAATACTTCAACCAGATATGCAAAAGCTTTTTTTGAAGATTTAAACTTTGACGCTATTACTGTTGCTCCTTATATGGGAAAAGATTCTGTAGAACCTTTTTTAGATTTTGAGAATAAAAATACCATTTTACTAACATTAACTTCAAATGTTGGAGGATTGGATTTTCAAACTTTAAAAACTTCGGATAATGTATTGTATAAAACCGTTTTAAAAACTTCTTTAACTTGGAAAAATTCTAAAAACTTAATGTTTGTAGTTGGAGCAACTCGTCCAGATTATTTTAAAGAAATTAGAAAAATTGTACCTAACCACTTTTTGCTAGTTCCTGGTATTGGTGCTCAAGGCGGTGATTTACAAGGAGTTTGTAAATATGGATTGACCAAAGATTGCGGATTACTTATTAATTCTTCAAGAAGTATAATCTATGCTGGAAATGGTAAAGATTTCGCCTTAAAAGCACAGCAAGAAGCCTTAAAAATTCAACAAGAAATGGAAACCATTTTAGCTATTAATTAGTCTTGCAAAGCAAAAACTTGTTTTAATAAATTTGTAGTTCGTTCATTTACGTTAGAACGGATTTCTTTTTCTTTAACCTCAACCATAGTGTAAACACCTTTTAATGCTTGGGTGGTAACATAATCCGTTAAATTTGGGTTTACATTATTTGTTAAAGGTAAGTTATTGTACTTGGTTATTAGATTATTCCAAATTATATCTGCACCAACTTTTTTAAAGGAAGCATTTATTATA
This sequence comes from Lutibacter sp. UBA4458, assembly GCA_002390165.1. GTDB lineage: Bacteria > Bacteroidota > Bacteroidia > Flavobacteriales > Flavobacteriaceae > Lutibacter. The sequence continues at coordinate 1,487 of DGOU01000023.1, read as the reverse complement.
GGATTAAATTTTTGATATAAATCGGTAGCAGTTTTATTTTTTAAATAAGTAGTTGCTGCATTTTTATCACCTAACAAAATATGTTTTGCATCCGTAAAAGTCATTCCTTTTATAGCATCTACAAAAATTGGAATTGCCTCTCCAACAGCATCTTCTGCCGCTCTATTTAACACTTTCAACCCTTCATCTGCAACTTTTGATAAGCCAATTTTACGCAAAGTGTTATCTACTTTTTGCAATTCTGTAGGTAACATTATTTTTACCAATTCATTTTTAAAAAACCCATCTTTTACCGATAACAAACGAACTTTATCTGTAATACCTTTATTTAGTGCCTCTTTTAAACCACTGGCTATTTGGCTATTGGTAATTCCTGCATTTGGTAATTGATTTACAATTTGTTGCAATTCTGAACAAGCAGAAAATTGAAATACCATTACTATTAAAATTATTCTTTTCAACATATTTATTTTTTAGCTAATATAAGGTGATTTATTTTTTAAAAGTATCTGATTTTTTATCATAACCGTAAGGACAATGTTTACAACCACTTTTACAACAATAGCCTCTTTTTAAAAGATATTGTTCTGTAAAAACCCGATAACCTTCTTCCGATAAATAATAATCTCCCTTTTCTAAGGGAATAGGTTTTTTAAATTCCATAGTACAAAAATAACAAAAAAGCACTCTGAAAATTCAGAATGCTTTTTTTATAAATCTATTATTTTTTTAGTTTACACTTGGTGGATATTTTGCCATTATTTCTGCAACAAAGTTTTTAATCCGTTCTTCTTTTTTGGCAACATTACCCGAAGTATTTAATGCACCACTTCCAATACCTTGCCAAGCTAGTTCTTTTTTTTGTGCATCAATTAAATCAATAAAAAGGGTTCCTTCGGTATATTTAGATATATGCATTCCAAAATCTGGACCATAATACCAAGGACGCCATCCAAAATACATGGAATTGTTATACACATTTACTTTTTGACGAGATTTTGTAAATATATTAACTAATAAATCTGGATGATTAGATTTAGTAAATCCTTTAGATTTAAGCTCATGCTCTACTGCTTTTAAAATTCTTCGTTTATCTAAATCCGATAATTTAACTTTATCAATTCCTTTTTTATAAAATGCAAATGTTTTGTATTTCGCAAAATTAGTTTGCGTATCATAATCCGATGTAACTCTCACAGAACTACAAGATGCTACCAAAAAAAGTAACGCTACTGGTAATAATTTTAGGATTTTCATTTTATAAAAATTAATTATTAAAATAACTGATGTAAAATGGAATCGTCTACTTTATTTGGCAAAGTAACTTTCAATTCTGGATTAATTTCCATTGCTCTTTTAATTGCAAATGTTGAACCTTCATTTCTTGCCCAATTTCGTCTTGCAATACCATTATTTACATCCCAAAAAAGCATGCTTTTTAAACGCTTTTCTGCTTCTATACTACCATCAAGAACCATACCAAAACC
>DGOU01000035.1:13791-29561 GCA_002390165.1 Lutibacter sp. UBA4458 | reverse complement strand
AATTGAATTTTGCTGATAGGATTATCGGCAATGGTTTCAACCGCTATATTGTTTTTTAAATCGCTAATAATAGCGTTTACCTTTTTAGGGGTTAAATCTGTAAAAGGATAAAAATTAATTAAAGCAGCAGGTTCTTGATCACTTAAGCCAATACAAGAAGTTTCAAATAACGAAAAATGAGAGTTATGGTTATATTCTCCAAAGGTACAAGTGGTTTCTTTTTCAAATGCAGCTTTTACAGCATCATATCCTTTAAATTCAGATACAATACTATTATTTAAATATATGATATATTTTCCAGTAGGGTTTAAGTGGAAAAAATGGTAAAAAGTAATAACCCCTTCAACCTCTATAGTTGAAATGTTTAATGTATTTGCTATTTTATTAATAGCTTTTTTTGAGATAAATCCATGGGCATTCTGTTGGTCCCATAATAAACGAAGAAGAGAGGTTCTTTCCATACGAAAAAACTTTTGAATTAGATGTAACTAAAGTTACGAAATAAACAAATAAAACAGTTGTTTTTTTTGCTACCTGCAACGATTTAGATATAATTCAAAAGTTTTTTAGCGCAGTATAGAATAATTAAATTATTTTTTTAAAATAATTAATATAATTTAAGAAAATGAATAAAATGTTTAATTATTTTTAACTTCTTTTTGATAAGATTTTAATTTAAAATGAAATTTTTTGCAGATTCTTAAGATAAAAATTTTAAAATGAATATTCTAAATGTTAAATTTTACACTTACTATAATATTTCTACCAATGTTTGAAATACCATCTACTTTTAATCTGGATAGGTGAGAAATGTAAGTAGTGTTAAATAAATTATTAGCATTTATGTTAATATCAAATGCTATTTTTGATAAATGTATAGCTCCACCAATTCCTATATTTACTAAATTATAGCTGTTTGTTGGAGTTTCAAATTCACTAACCTTATTCTGTTTAAAATTAGTTTCTAAAGTTATAGCTGCAAATGCATTTTTTAAATGTTTTTGTTCATTAAACTCAGCTCGTATAGTGTTAGTAAGTTTGTTTGCAGGAATTAAAGGTAGATAATTTCCATTATCCTGTTTACCAATAACTAATTCATAGCTACTATTTAAATGAAGCCAATCTACAGGATGTGGGTGTAAGTGAAATCCAAATTCTCCTCCATATAATTCTGCATCATTTTGAACATAATTATAAACAAAATTATTGTCTAACATTGCACCAGTTGGAGCGATATAAATGTATTTATTAATTTTATTGTAAAATCCGTTTGCAAAAATTTCAAAGTGAGTAGATTTATATTCTAAAGCGACATCGGATTGAAAATTGTGTTCACTTTGCAAATCATTATTACCAATTTCATATCGGTTAGAACCTTCATGAACACCGTTTGAAGTTAATTCTGCTAAGTTAGGCGCTCTAAATCCGGCTGCAAAATTAAAACGACTAGTTACAGCTCCAAATAAAGAAGTTTTGTATCCAAAGGAAGCCGTTACATTTTTAAAGGTTTTATCAATAGCATTAAAAACATGTTGTTCTGTATCTACACTTTTTTTAGTAGATAAATTTCGGTTATCAAAACGAACTCCTCCCTGAAAACTGTTTTCGTTAATTTTATAATTTCCAGTTAAAAACACACCTAAATCATTAGTCTGTGCATTTGGTATTAACACATCAACTCCTAAAGTTTTATTTTTTTGATGCATTCCTTGAATTCCTAAAATAGACTCAAAGTTTTTAAGTTTTGGTAAATGCCATTTTACATCGTAACTATACGTTTTAAGTTTTAAATGTAACGCGGGCAAATTATTTGCACTTGTAAAAGGCTCTTCAATTTCTTTTCTATCGTTTGAAGTAAAACCAAAAGTAGAGGTGATTTTAGAATTTGGCAGAAAAATAATATTATTAAAACTTACCATTTTATTGGTTAAATCTTGAAAAGGATAAGAATGTACTTTTTGGGTGGTTTGTACTCCAATTTCTTCTGGAATACCAACTAAAGTATGATCTAAATTAAACCGTAAAGTGCTTGAAATAAAATTGTTATTGTAATTTATTGCGGAATTAAAAATAGTTTCATTAAAGCGAGAATTAGTAACTCTAAATCCATTTGGTATTTTATAATCACTTTGCATTCTATGCGTTCCATTAGTCAAAAATTTCCATGATTTATACGATTTTCTAAATCCAAATGAAGTACTTGACCCTTCGGTATTTGAAAAATATTTTTGATTTATATTTAGTTTGAACGAATTATCATCTGCAAATTTTAACGGATTAAAAAATAAAACACCTCCCATTGCATCGGATCCATATAATAAGGAAGCAGGACCTTTTATTACTTCAACACTTTCTATACTAGACTCGTCAACCCCTAAACCATGTTCAGCTCCAAATTGTTGATTTTCAAGTCGTAATCCTTGTGAATATACTAAAACACGGTTGCCTCTTAAACCTCTAATTACAGGTTTTCCAATAGCAACTCCTGTGGAAACTTGAGATACACCAGGTAAAGAAGTTATACCTTCCACTAAAGTTGCAGCGCCTTTATTTTTTAATTGCTGTATGCTTGCTCTTTCAACTTTCATTACATTTTGAGATTGTAATTTGTTAAATGGCGTAGAGATAATTACTTCATCCATTTTAAAAACAGCTTCTTTTAAGGTGAAGTTAACTGTATTATTCTCTTTCGAAATTTGGATATTTTTAGTTTGATTCTGATAGCCAATAAAAGCTGCAGTAAGAGAAAAGGTTGCTTTGGGTAAATTTGTAATCGTAAATTCGCCATTGTTATTGGTAGAAGTTCCCTTATGAATTTCTCTTATATAAACATCAACACCACTTAATGGTTGATTATTTGTATCTGTAACTTTACCAGTTAATTTGTTTTGAGCTTGTGTAAATAAGTTTAATCCTACAAAAAGGATAAAAAAATAATATTTCATGTAATTAATTTTATTGTTAATTTTTTAAATGTAAAAACGGTTGATTAACAATAAAAAGGAGGAGCTCTAGAAGATTTATATTGAAAGTGAAATAATTTTCCAATGGATTTATAAACGTAGTTTTTTTCGTCAATATTGTTTTTTTCTAAAAATGAATAATCTAAAGAAAAATCAATAGTATTATAATTTATTTGATAATGATAAATTGCGCAATTAGCAGTAAAATCCGTCATTTGCACATGATGTATATCTGTATTTTGTGCGTGATGATGTTTTTTTAATGCATGAGAAAACTGTGCTGTTATTGGAAACAGTACAGTTGCAATAAATGCAATGGCAATTATATTTTTAGTTAATTTTTTAATTTCTAAAATTTAGATTGCAAATTTAGAGAATTAAATTAATCTTTAATCTTAAATTTTTCTAAAATCATTTCCATTAAGCACCATTTGGTAATAGAAGATTGTAATAAATTAGCTCCTACAAAAGCGGTAAACCATAACCAATTTATATTTATAGTTATTGCTAAAACTACACTAATTAAAATAAATGTTCCAGCTAGAGCTCTAATCATTCGTTGTTTCATTTTTTTTATTTTTTAATTTGATTTATCTATATTTAAAACAGCAACATGTACTTTAGATAAAGACTCTTGTTTATCATTAAAAATTTTAACTCTTTTAAATAATTCATCAGTATCCTCTTTTTTTATAAAAGCATAAAACATAATAGAATCCGTTTCATGTCTTTCCCCTGGAAACCAATTGTCTAATTTGGCTTCTTTAGAAATATTTCGATATCCAGTAATTTCGGTATATGAAAAAAGAGGAATGTCGGTATTTTTTAAGATGCGTTTAATATCTTTTTCAAATTCTTTTACCGCTGTAATTATTATTAATTTCATAGAAATATGTTTTAAATTAAATACTTTTTAAATGGATGAGATTATTCTTTTTCCCATTTCTTTTTTTCTGATAAATAATAAATTATAGGAATTACAATTAATGTTAGCAAAGTAGAAACTACTGCACCCGCAACTAATGAAATTGCTAAACCTTGAAATATGGGATCAAATAAAATTATGGATGCTCCAATAACAACTGCACCAGTGGTTAATAAAATAGGAGTGGTTCTTACGGCTCCAGCTTCAATAATTGCCTGCTTAATTGGAATGCCTTCGTTTAATCTAATTTCAATAAAATCGATTAACAATACTGAGTTTCTAACCATAACACCAGCTAAAGCAATCATTCCAATAAAGGAAGTCGCTGTAAAATAAGCTCCTAAAATCCAGTGGCCAAATACAATACCAATTAATGATAATGGTATAGCAACCATCATAACCAATGGCGTTTTAAAGTTTTGGAACCATCCAACTATTAACATATAAATAATAATAATAACTACTAAAAAAGCAGTTCCTAAATCTCTAAAAACATCTAAAGTCATTTGCCATTCGCCATCCCATTTTACCGTAAAATCACTTTCATCAGAAGGTTGTTTGGTATATAATTCATTTAATTTATAGCCTTTAGGTAATTTTATTTTTTGTAATTTATCAGACATGCCCAATATTGCATAAACAGGACTTTCTAATCCTCCGGCCATATCTGCTGTTACATAAACTACTCGTTTTTGGTCTTTTCTAAAAATAGTTTTCTTTAAGGTGTCTTTTACCACTTTTACTAAATCGCTAACAGGCACCATATTACCTTGTTTTCCTTTAATTTTTAGATTTAAAATATCTTGTAGGTTTGTTTTGTCTTTACTATTTAAACTCATTTCCATAGGAACTTGATCAAATGAATTTTCATCATATAAATCAGAAATTGGATGTTCGCCTAACAAATAAGTCATATTTGCTACTATTTGTTGCGGAGCAATTCCGTTAAGCATAGCTTTTTCATTATCTTCAACTAATTTATATTCTGTTTGAGGTGCTTCAACCATCCAATCTACATCCACTACATTTTTGGTGTTTTTTAAAATGTCTTTTACTTGTTTTGCAACCTTAATCTGATCTTTATAATTAGGGCCATAAACTTCAGCAACTAAAGTAGATAATACTGGAGGTCCTGGTGGAACTTCCACTACTTTAACATTTGCGTGGTATTTTTTAGCAATATTTTTAAGTTTAGGTCTTAAAATTTTTGCAATATCATGACTTTGTAGCTCTCTTTCAGATTTATGTAATAAATTTACTTGTATATCTGCCATATTACTTCCTCCACGCATATCATAATGACGTACTAAACCGTTAAAAGTTATAGGCGATGAAGTACCAATATAGGTTTGATAATTAACTACTTCTGGTATTTGAGTTACTAATTGTTCAATTTCTTTGGTAACTACTGCGGTTCTTTCTAAAGTAGTACCTTCTGGCATATCAATAATTACCTGAAATTCATTTTTATTATCAAAAGGTAGCATTTTAACGGCAACAGATTTGGTGAAAAACATTAAAACAGATACCACCAATAATAGTAAAATAGTACCCAACATTGCCCATCGTCTGGTTTTATTATTTAAAAGTGGACGCTCCGTTTTTTCATATATTTTATAAATCCAGTTGGTCTTAATACCTTTTTCTTTTTTCTTTTTTTGTTTATCTTTTTCTTGTAATAAATGATAACCTAAATATGGTGTAATAGTTAATGCAACAAATAAAGATAAGATCATTGCAATAGAAGCACCAATTGGCATTGGGCTCATATAAGGTCCCATCATACCAGAAACAAATGCCATAGGTAAAATAGCTGCAATTACGGTGAAGGTTGCTAAAATGGTAGGGTTTCCTACTTCATTAATAGCATAAATAGCAGCTTGCTTAAAAGGTAAACGTTTCATTTTAAAGTGGCGATGCATATTTTCAGCAATAATAATACTGTCATCTACCACAATACCAACTACAAAAACCAAAGCAAATAAGGTAATCCGGTTTAAGGTATAGCCTAATAAATAATAACTAAATAAGGTTAATGCAAATGTTAGTGGAACTGAAAAGAAAACTACTAAACCACCTCGCCAGCCCATAGCTAACATCACTAAAATGGTTACTGCTAAAATTGCAATACCTAAATGAAGTAATAATTCGCCTACTTTATGTGAAGCTGTTTCTCCATAATTTCTAGTTACATCAATATGAACATTATTAGGAATTAAATTTGTTTTTAAATGATTTACATGATCTAGAATTTTTTTTGAAATTTTCATTGCATCTGCACCTTTAACTTTGGCAACAGATATAGTTACAGCAGGATATTCACTAGGATTTTCTTTGTATTTTTCATTTCCTTGTCCATAACCAAAAGCAACATAGCTTTTAGGACTTTCGGGCCCATCAACAACCGTTGCAACTTGCTTTAAATAAATAGGAGTATTTTTTTTAGATACCCCAACTATAAGATTTTTAATATCATCAACAGAGCTTAAAAATTTACCAGTTGTTACAAGAAATTGTGTATCTTTTGAATCGAAATGACCAGATTGTGAACTGTTATTATTGGCTCTAATCATTTGCATAATAGCTAAAGGATCTATGTTTTGTTCCCCCATTTTGTCTTTATCCAAAATAATTCTCAAAACACGATTTCTTCCACCTATTACTTTGGTTATGGAGACATCTTTTATTTTTTTAATTTCTGAAGATACTTCTTCGGCTAACTTTCTAGTGTCAAAATCATTAGAACTATCACTCCATAAAGTCAATCCTAACATTGGAACATCATCAATAGCACGGGTTTTAATTAATGGTTGTGTAGCGCGTTTAGGTAACATTCCTTTGTGATGCATTAATTCATCATATAATTTCATATAAGAATCTTCGGTGTTTTCGCCAACGTAAAATTGTATAACCATCATTGCTTGACCATTCATAACTATACTATGAATGTGTTCCACACCTTTTATATTAGAAATCACTTTTTCTAGTGGCATAATCACTTTACTTTCTAATTCTTTAGGACTTGCTCCTGGATAGCCAACTACCACATCTGCCATTGGAACAATTATTTGTGGCTCTTCTTCTCTAGGTATTAAAAATGAACTATAAACACCTATAGACATTAAAGCAATCATCAATAAAATGGTTAATTTAGAATTGATAAATAAGTCTGCTATTTTGCCTGAAATTCCTTCTTGCATATTCGTTAATTTTTATTAGTAATAAAAAATATCTTTAAAATATATTATTTTTGAATGTTGACTTTAACGCCGTTATATAATTTTCCATCAGCGCTAGCAATAAATTTTTCATCAGCATTTAAGCCGGATAAAACTTCGATATTATTGCCATAAGTTTTACCAAGCCTAAGCCATCTTAAAATAGCTGTATTTGAACTGCTAACAGTGTAAATGCCAGTTAATTGCCCTTTATGAACTAAACTTTTTTCTGGAATTAAAACAGAACTATTTGTAGTTGCTTTATTAGAAATAGGAAATTGAACGGAAGTAAACATTCCTGATAAAATTTTTGTATCGGTTTTATTGAGTACCACTTTAACCAAATATTGCCCGCCTGTGTTTTTTGCTGAGGCACTTATTTCAGTAACGAATCCAGTAACCATTTCATTAGTAGATTTTATTAATACAGTAACTTTTGAATTTGGTTTAATATAAGTTATTTCAGATTCTGGAACTAAGGAAATAACTTGATATTTACCTGGAGTTTCCATGCTAATTAAAGGCATTCCTGGGTTTGCCATATCTCCTTTATTAATATATTTCCCTGTAATAACTCCGGTAAAAGGTGCTTTAATATTAGCATACGATAATTGTGAATTTACCTGATTTTTCATTTGAGTAGCAGCATTTAATCGTGCTTTTGCCATATCATAATTAGCAGTAATATCATCCATTTCTTTTTGAGAAACACTTTTATCTTTATATAAAGATTTATATCGGTTATAATCTTTTTCAGCATTGGTAAAAGCGGCGGTAGCTTCTGTTATAGAAGCTTCTACTTGTGCTTTTTTAGCTGTAATATCTGTACTATTAATACTTAATAATAATTGACCTTTGCCAACTTTTTGTCCAATTTTTACGTAAACGTTATTTACAAAACCCATCATTCTAGTACTTAAATCAGCATTTTGTACTGCTTCAATTTTACCACTTGAGGTAACATAACTTCCATTTCCAAGAATTGGAGAGCTTACAGTTACATTTACCGAAGGTGTTGTTGCTAATTTTTTTTGATCATTTCCACAACTCGCTAAAAATAAAAGTGCAAATAGGGAAGTTAATAGTGTTATGTTTTTCATTTTTATAGTTTTTTTATTTAAGTAAAAATTGAATATATGCTTTAGAGTAGTTATATGCGAAAACTGTTTGTAAGTTTTCTAATTGTTTTTGTAAGTATTTGGTTTCAGAAATTAATAAATCGGATGTTTTTTCTAAGCCTTCTTTAAATCTATTGGTTCTAATTCGTAATTCTTCTTTAGATTGTTCTACAGCTAAATTGGTTAGCTTAAGTTTATTTTCAGCATCTTTTAATTGTCGTTTTGCTTTATTAAATTCTAACTGACTTTTATTTTTATATTGGTCGAAACTAAGTTGAGCTTTATCGTATTCTGCTTTTCCTTTCTGTACTTTTCCAATACGTTTATAACCTTCAAATACATTCCAAGATAATTGAGCTCCAACTAAATAACCTTTTGCTGAAGTACCAAATAAATGATTATCATACATTTCATAACTACCAAAAGCATTTAAATTTGGTAAATAGGTATTTTTAGCTGCTTTGTACATATAATGGTAAGCATCAGTACTTTTTTGCATTGCATTTATATCTTCTCTATTTGTAGAAAACGGCGTGTTGTAAATAGAATTATTTAAGGTTGCTATTAAATTAGAAGCTGGTTTTAATTGGTTTGCGTTAGTATTACCCATTAAAAAATTTAGATAATCTGAAGCGTTTTTCACATTACTTTTGGCACTTACTAATTGATTTTCAACTTCCGTTACATGAATGTCAACAGATAATATATCTGCTTTTTGTAAATAGCCTTGTTTAAAATTGTTGTCAGCCATTTTTTTATTTGCGCTTGCAGCTTCTTTTGCTTTGTTTAAAACTTCAATGGCTTTATAAGCAACTTGTAATTGCATAAAAGCTTTAGTAACTTCTAATTTTATATATTTTTTTGTGCGAGCTGATTTTAATTCTAAAGCATTCATTTTGGCTTTTGCAGCTTTTCGCATTAACATACCATCAAAATTTAAAAGCGGTTGTTTTACTTCTATTTTTGTGGCATAATTTTGAATTTCTTTTGGGTTATTTAATAAAGTTGGATCAAAATCTGCTGGAGTTAAAATCTCCTGATTTAATTTTGAACCAAAAGCCATTAATGGATTTGTAGTAGTAATTGCTGTATGAGAAATGCTAATGCTTGGCAATAAAATAGCATTAGTTTGGTTAAAATCTGCTTTGGCAGCTTTAAAATCTTCTTCCGATATTTTATTTGTATAATTGTTATCTGCAACTTTTGCCAATACTTCATTTAATGAAATAGAAACTGTTTGTTGTGCAGATATAAATAAAATAGGTAAGAATAAAAATGTAAATAAAAGTAAGGTTTTATTTCGCATAATTTTTGTTTTTTTAGTTTGTGGCAAAACTAAGTTAGTCAATTTCTACAAGAAGTAATAAAAATTACAGACCTTTGTAACTATTATTACATTATATTAACAAGAAGCAGTTATACAGATTATTAGGTGTTGTTTTCTTCGTTGTTAAGTAACTTAGAATCATGTAAAATTACAGGGTTTTTACCTTTTTTCATTTTTAAATTTAAAAATTCAACAAATAAGGAAAAGAAAATCGCAAAATATAAATATCCTTTTGGAATGCTGTGTACCTCGTTACCAAATAAAATAAAATGAGCTAAATGAGATCCTTCTGCTAAAAGCATTACTCCAATTAAAATTAAAAAGGAAAGCCCTAATATTTGAATAGTTGGGTGTTCATTTACAAATTTACTTACAGGTCCTGCAAAAGACATCATGATTAATATGGAGATTATTATAGAAATTATCATAATTAACATACCACCTTCATAACCGAAACCTGCAGGTGGATTATCTAAACTTACCAACCCAATGGCGGTTAAAATACTATCGAAGGAGAAAACTACATTTAATACTGCTATTTGTGTAATTGCATTCCACAAACCACTTTTTACCTTATTAGTATTACTTTCTTCAACTCCTTCTAATTTATGATGAATTTCTGATACACTTTTGTACAATAAGAAAATACCTCCACTAAATATGATTAAACTTTGCCCAGTAACCCCAGCTTTTAACCACGAAACATCTATATGAAATAGTGCATTTTGAAGTTTTAAAACAACGGTAATACCAAAAAGTAACACAATTCTAAAAATCATGGCAAGCACTAAACCTATACTTCTTGCTTTTGGTTGGTCTTTAATTTTTAATTTATTGGAAATAATTGATATAAAAACTATGTTATCAATTCCTAAAACAATTTCTAAAAAAGTTAAGGTTAATAAGGCAACCCAAGTATTGGCTTGTAAAAAAATTTCCATAATTTAATTATTTTGGTAAAATAAGAGTGCCTTTTTGAATGTAGTTTGATTGTCCAATAATGGCTTCAAAATCATAGGATTCTTTATTGATATTTGTAATTTTCACGTGAATAGGTTCTTGATCAATAGCATTTTTTGGATGCACCATTTTTAACGTATAATTAAAATTATTTTTCCAATGTATAGTAAGCGTATCTATTCTATCATCGTATTTTTCAATTTGCAAGGAATCTATTCTAGTAATAAAAGTTGCGCTATATCCTTTTGAAGCTGGAATTTTAAAATTTCCTTGTTTAAATCTATCTGGATTTAAGGGCTCATTTGCACAAGAAGCAAAGGTTATTATTATAAAAAACACGATAATTTTTTTCATTATATTCCAGTATAATTTTCAGGTGTAATTTGTTTTAATTCCATTTTAATAGTCTCAGAAACTTCAAGCGTATCAATAAAATCTGCAATAGATTTCTGATTTATTTCTGTGTTAGTTCTAGTCAAATTTTTAAGAGCTTCATATGGATTTGGATAAGCTTCTCGTCTTAATATAGTTTGTATCGCTTCTGCAACTACCGCCCAATGATTTTCTAAATCTTCTGCAAATTTTTCTTTATTAATTAAAAGTTTGTTCAATCCCTTTAACGTAGAACTAAAGGCAATAATTGTATGAGAAATTGGAACTCCAATATTTCTTAAAACAGTTGAATCGGTTAAATCTCGTTGTAAACGAGAAAGAGGAAGTTTTGCGGATAAGTGTTCAAAAATTGCATTAGCAATTCCTAAATTTCCTTCAGAATTTTCAAAATCAATCGGATTTACTTTATGTGGCATTGCTGAAGAACCAACTTCACCTTTTTTTATTTTTTGTTTAAAATATTCCATAGAAACATACGTCCAAATATCTCTATCAAAATCAATTAAAATAGTATTAATACGTTTTAACGCGTCAAAAATTCCTGCTAAATGATCGTAATGTTCAATTTGAGTAGTTGGAAAAGAATGATGCAAGCCTAAAACTTTTTCAACAAAATGAGTTCCAAATTGTTTCCAATCTATATTTGGGTAAGCAACTTTATGCGCATTATAATTACCGGTTGCACCTCCAAATTTAGCAGCATATGGAATGTTTTGTAACTGGGTAACTTGTTGTTCAATTCGTTCTACAAAAACTTGAATTTCTTTTCCTAAACGAGAAGGAGAAGCAGGCTGTCCGTGTGTTCTTGCCAGCATTGAAATGTTTTTCCATTCCAAGGCTAACTCCTTTAACTTTACTAATAAATTTGCCAATTCAGGATAATAAACTGCATCAAAAGCATCATGTAATGATAAAGGAACTGCAGTATTATTAATATCCTGTGAAGTTAAACCGAAGTGAATAAATTCCTTGTGTTTTCCGAGTTTTAAAGCATCAAATTTCTCTTTGATAAAATACTCTACAGCTTTTACATCATGATTGGTAATTTTTTCAATGTCTTTAATTTTTTGAGCATCAGCAGTAGAAAAATTTATATAAATATTTCTTAATTTTTTAAAAAGAGAAGTATCAAAATCAGCAAGTTGAGGTAAAGGTATTTCACAAAGAGCTATAAAGTATTCAATTTCTACTTTTACTCGATATTTTATTAAAGCTTCTTCTGAAAAAAAAGGAGCTAAATTTTCTACTTTGCTTCTGTATCTACCATCAATTGGTGATATTGCGTTTAAATTGGTTAAGGACATTTATTTAGATTGAGTTAAAAGTGTAAAAATAATGAAATTAGCATAAAATGAATAGTATTATGTATTCTTTATCAAATTTAAAATTTTCTTTCCACGAGATTGGTATGCTGGGCTTTCATTTGTAATGTTTTGTTGAATAATTAACTGTAATTCTTTATGTACCCAATCTATCTTTTTTCCAAATAAAAATAGCATTTCCATCGTATATACTTTTACTGCAACTTTTTGATTGCCAATTAACCAATCAAAACCTACTTCAACCATTTTATTAATATGTTCTTTTGAAATTTTAGTTGTAATAACTAATTGGCTTTTTGATGTATAATCTTTGGCCAAAAATTCACATATTTTTGCAACTGGACGAACAGCACTATCAAATTTTACAGCATTTATATTATTTGTAAAGTAATTTAAATGAGGTGCCAATAAATTTAATTTCTTATCACAAACAAATTCTAAAACCCAAGCAGCTTTAATGGATAATTTATTGTTAAAATCAAAAGTTAGTTCTAATAAATACTTAAAAAGTATCTTATTTTGTACAACTAAATTTGCTACTCGCAATCTGTTTACTCGTCTTGCATTAGCAATATTGTTTAGCTCTTGTATTAAAAAGTTTTTATTCATTTTTTGTTTTATCTTTTTTCTTTGGAGATAATTTATAGATTAAATAGCCAAATCCAACCAAAATGTGCAATAAAACAACAGCAATTATAGTGTAATACCAAAAATTAGAAATTCCCATAATGCAAATTTATAATTAAAAAATAATATCTTTAAAAATTAAAACTAAACAAATGAAATTTAAAATAATTTTTTTAATCGCTATTTTTCTAAATACGTCACTACAAGCACAACAAGTTTATGCTAAAAAAGAACCATTTGCACACACATTTTCTATTGTGGCACGAGATACTATAACTGGGGAAATGGGAGTTGCTGTACAGTCTCATTGGTTTTCTGTAGGAAGTTTGGTTGCTTGGGGAAAGGCAGGCGTTGGGGTGGTGGCAACACAATCGTTTATTAATCCTTCGTTTGGACCACGTGGATTGCGATTGTTAGAAAATGGTTTAACGCCTAAAATGGCAGTTGAAGATTTATTAAAATTAGATGAAGGAAGAGACGTTCGTCAATTAGCAATTTTAAATGCCAAAGGTGATGTTTTTTCATATACAGGAAAAAATTGCATATCAGAAGCTGGAAACATTATGGGTAGTAATTTTTCCGTACAAGCTAATTTAATGGAAAAAAATACTGTTTGGCCAGCTATGGCAAAAGCTTTTAAAACTACAAAAGGAAGTTTAGCCGAACGTTTATTAGCGGCTTTAGAAGCTGCTCAAAAAGAAGGAGGAGATATTAGAGGAAAACAATCGGCGGCAATTTTAGTGGTAAAAGCTAAAAGTACAGGAAATAGTTGGGAGGATAAAGTTGTGGATTTAAGAGTTGAGGATAATGAAAATCCTATTAAAGAAATGCGACGATTGTTAACCATTCATAAAGCATATGATTTTATGAATAAAGGTGATTTAGCAGTTGAAACAGGTAATAATACTTTGGCTAAAGAGTATTATATGAATGCACAAAAATTGAATCCAGATAATTTAGAAATGAAATACTGGTACGCCATTACACTTGCTAATAATGGGGAACTAATAGAAGCAAAACAAATATTACAAGCTATTTTTAAAATAAATAGTAATTGGAAAACGTTAATTCCTCGTTTAGTAAAAGCAAAATTGTTAACGGTTTCAGAAAAAGATTTAAAAGGAATATTAAAATTATAAAAAATGAAAAAAAAACTTATAGGTATATTAATTGTTGTGTTTTTAATTCAATTTATTCAACCTAAAAAAAATATCTCTAAAAATTTTAAAAATGATATAACTACGGAGTTTCAAATTCCAAATGATGTACAAAAAATAATAAAAACATCTTGTGCCGATTGTCATTCTAACGAAACCATTTATCCTTGGTATAATAAAATTGCACCAGTTTCCTGGTTTTTGGCTTACCATGTTAACGATGGAAAAGAACATGTAAATTTTTCTGAATGGACTTTATATAACGATAACCAAAAAGAGCATATTATTAAAGAGTTAAAAAAGGTAATTAAGAAAAAAGAAATGCCTTTAACTAGTTATATTTTAATTCATAAAAATGCTGTTTTATCCGCACAACAAAGCAAGGTTTTTACCGAATGGTTAAATACATTAAATTAATAGGAAACATTTAAAGGTGTTTTATTTATGAAAAAAAATACACTATTATTTATAGTTAGTTTTATTCTGGCTATTACTTGTCAACGACTTTTATCGCAAAATAAAATAAATCAGTTTAATACAAGTGGTAAAAGAATTGGAGTTTGGAAAAAGAACTATAACAACGGAAAAGTAAGATATATTGGGCAGTTTAAAAATGGAAAGGAAATAGGAGTTTTTAAATTTTATAGTGCCTTAAGTTCCGAATATCCAACTGCAATAAAAACTTTTGAGACCAACAGCAATTTAGCTAAAGTTTCTTTTTACACAGTAAAAGGAGTTTTGGTTAGTGAAGGAGTAATGGATGCTAAAAAAAGAATTGGACATTGGAAATATTATCAATCGGATGGAAAAACCTTATTGTCGGAAGAAAATTATAAAAATGGAGTTTTAGAAGGGAAATCAAAAACCTATTATAAAAATGGAAAAATCACAGAAATTTTATTCTACAAAAATGCTAAATTACATGGTAATACCAAACGTTTTGCTAAAAATGGAATTCTATTAGATGAATTAAATTATGTAGATGGTAAATTAGACGGATTGGCAAAATACTACGATATTCATGGTAAATTAATTTATACCGGTAATTATGAAAATGATGTAAAAGTTGGCAAATGGGAGTATTTTGAGAACGGAAAATCGGTAAGGGTAGATAAGCTAAAACAATAATGATAAAAGATTTAAAATTTAGATTTGCAGAACGGAAGGATTTATCAGATTTGGTTACCATATATAATCAGGCAATTAAGTCTAATTGCGCTACTGGAGATACTATGGTATTTAAACTTGAAGAAAGACTAACCTGGTTTCAAAAATTCGATAATAACACCTATCCTTTATATGTAGCAATTTTAAAAAATAAGGTGGTTGGTTATTGCTCGTTATCACCTTATCGTACAGGAAGAAAAGCAATGGCAAGTATAGCTGAAATTAGCTATTATGTAGATTATAATTATCACAAAAAAGGAATTGGAACAGCTCTAATAAATTTTGTTTTACAAGATTGCAATAGAATAAATATAAAAAATCTACTAGCTTTTGTTTTAGATATCAATACCGCTACAGTTAAAATTTTAGAAAAATTTAAGTTTAAAAAAATGGGACATTTGCCAAATATGATTCAATTAAATGAGGTTACTTGTGGACATTTAATTTATGGATTAAAAGTTAATTTTATTTCCTAAATAGATTTTAACATTCAAAAAAAATTATACTTAAATTGTATTTAAAATTAACTTTTCTTTCATAAAAGTTATAGGTAACTTTGCATTTTTAAAAACTAAGATGAAACGAGTTGTTGT
>DGOU01000035.1:347-13775 GCA_002390165.1 Lutibacter sp. UBA4458 | reverse complement strand
GAATGTCCTTGGTTAGAAGATAGTAACGATGCTATGTTAGTAGCAGAAAAATTAGGAATTCCTTTTCAGGTTGTAGATTTAAGTGTAGAATACAAAGATAGAATTGTGGACTATATGTTTAATGAATACGAAAAAGGAAGAACTCCTAATCCTGATGTTTTATGCAATAGAGAAATAAAGTTTGATGCTTTTTTAAAAATCGCTGTAGAATTAGGAGCAGATTACGTAGCCACAGGTCATTATTGTCGAAAAGATTCTGAAGAAATTAATGGAGAAACAATATATAAGTTAATTGGTGGAACAGATACGAATAAAGATCAATCGTATTTTTTATGTCAAGTTTCACAACAACAAATGGCAAAAGCCCTTTTTCCAATAGGAGAATTAACTAAACCAGAAGTTCGTAAAATTGCTACAGAGCAAAATTTAGCTACAGCTTCTAAAAAAGATTCACAAGGTTTATGTTTTATTGGTAAAGTTAGATTACCTGAATTTTTACAACAAAAACTAAAACCAAAAGAAGGAGTTATCGTTCAAATTCCTTTTAATTCTGAGATTTACGATAGAAAAATTCCTGTTTTTAATTCTAAAGAAGAAGAATTAGCTTTTGATGCAACTAAATATTCTTATAAAGTTTCCGATGGAAAAATTGTAGGCAAACATCAAGGCGCCCATTATTTTACAAAAGGACAACGTAAAGGATTAGCTGTTGGAGGAACTAAAGAACCTTTATTTGTTATTGATACTGATGTGGTTGAAAATGTAATTTATTGTGGCGAAGGAAAACAACATAAAGGTTTATACAGAAATACGCTATTTGTTAAAAACAATGAAATTCATTGGTTAAGAACGGATTTAACTTTAAAGAATGGAGAATCTATGAAAGTGGAATCTCGAATAAGATATCGACAAGCCCTAGAAAAAGCAATTATTTATAAAGTAGAAAATGGTTTATTTGTAGAATTTGAAAATCCACAATCCGCTATTACGGAAGGACAATTTGTAGCTTGGTACATAAATAATGAACTGTTAGGTTCTGGAGTTATTTCATAAGTAGGTGAAAATTAAATACTTATTTATTTGAAATTTCGTATTTTAGTAATCGAAACCCCTAACATTAATACTATGAAAATAAAATTACTTTTCTTTTTGTTTTTTATAACAAGTAATTATTTTGTAGCACAGACTATAGAAGATGCTTGGGTTTATTTTAAAGATAAACCTAGTGAAAGCTCTTTTTTGGCAACTCCAATTACTATGTTATCTCAAAGAGCTATAGATAGGCGAACACGTTATAATATTCCTTTTGATAGTAAAGACGTACCAGTGGAATTATCCTATATAAATCAAATAAAAAATCAGAATGGTATTACGGTTTTTGCCAAATCTAAATGGTTAAACGCATTGCATATTCAAGGAACACAAATAGATATTAATAATTTATTAAACTTAACTTTTGTAGCTTCTGTAAATTTTGCGGATAAATCTTTGAATTCAGGAGGAAAATCTATTCTAAAAAACAGGTTTGTCGAAAAAAAGGATAAGTTAGATTTTGCAACTAATTTTAATTATGGAAATGCAACCAATCAAATTCAAATGTTAAAAGGAGATGTGTTGCATCAAAATAATTTTACTGGAGAAGGGATGGAAATTGCTATTATTGATGCAGGTTTTCCAAATGTAGATACGTATGCAGCTTTTCAAAGAATTAGAGATAATAATCAAATTTTAGGCGGTTACGATTTTGTAAATAGAAACGATAATTTTTATACTGGTCATTATCACGGAATGGCAGTTTTATCTACAATTGCAGGTTATGTCGATAATCAATTTGTTGGTACTGCGCCAGATGCAAAATTCTATCTATTTATTTCAGAAGATGATAGCCAGGAATCTCCTTTAGAAGAAAGTTTATGGGTAGAAGCAGCTGAAAAAGCGGATAGTTTGGGTGTTGACGTAATTAATACATCATTAGGATATACAACTTTTGACAAACCAAATTATAATTATTCCTACAGCGATATGGATGGAAATACTACGTTTATTTCTCGTGGAGCTGAAATAGCTTTTTCTAGAGGAATGATTTTAGTAAACGCTGCTGGAAACGAAGGAAGTAGTAGTTGGCATTATATTAGTGCACCTGCAGATGCGGTATCGGTTTTAAGTATTGGAGCGGTGGATGCTACCGGAACTATTGCAGGTTTTAGCTCGTACGGACCAACTTCCGATGACAGAGTTAAACCAGATGTAGATGCGCAAGGAGCAAATGTTTACATTATTAATAGTGCTGGAAGTATTGCTACTTCTAACGGAACTTCATTTGCATCCCCAATTATGACAGGCGTAATCACGTGTTTATGGGAAGCTTATCCTAATAAAACCAATGCTGAAATTATTCAAATGGTTAAAGAATCTGGAAGTTTATATGCTAACCCAACAGAACAAGAAGGTTATGGAATTCCTAATTTTGAATCGGTTTATAATACATTAAATATTGAAACTTTACCAAATGAATCTAATGAAGCTTCTATATATCCAAATCCGATAAAAGATAAGGTTACCATTAAATTTCCTAAAAATACAGAGGAAATGGAAATAACTATTTTAAATTTACTAGGAAAAAACATGGTGTACAAATCCGTTTTAAAAGATAAACCAACTTTGGATATATCGTATTTGCCAAACGGTTTATATATGATGCAATTAGTGTATAATAATCAGGTTTCTACCATAAAAATGCTTAAAAATTAATGAAGAACAGAATTGTAGAATTATTTAAAATTAAATATCCTTTAATTCAAGCAGGAATGATTTGGAATAGCGGATGGAAATTAGCATCTGCAGTTAGTAATGCTGGAGGTTTAGGATTAATAGGAGCTGGTTCTATGTATCCTGATGTTTTGCGTGAGCATATTCAAAAGTGCAAAAAAGCTACTAATTTTCCTTTTGGAGTAAATGTGCCAATGTTATATCCAAACATTGAAGAAATTATGCAGATTATTGTGGATGAAGAAGTTAAAATAGTTTTTACTTCAGCTGGAAATCCAAAAACTTGGACTCCTTTTTTACAACAACATGGCATTAAAGTAGTGCACGTAGTAAGTAGTGTAAAATTTGCTGTAAAATCAGAACAAGCGGGTGTAGATGCGGTGGTTGCAGAAGGGTTTGAAGCAGGCGGACATAATGGACGGGAAGAAACTACTACCTTTACATTAATACCAATGGTTAAAGAAAAAGTAAGTATTCCAGTAATTGCAGCAGGAGGAATTGCTGCTGGAAGAGGAATGCTAGCAGCAATGGTTTTAGGTGCTGATGCGGTACAAATTGGAAGTAGATTTGTGGCAAGCAATGAAGCATCCTCTCACATTAATTTTAAAAATGAAGTGGTTAAAACAGAAGATGGAGATACTCATTTAACTTTAAAAGAATTAGCACCGGTACGCTTAATTAAAAATAATTTTTTTAATGAATTACAAAATTTATATCAACAAAAACCCACTTTAGAACAACTTAAAGAAAAATTAGGTAGAGCAAGAGCTAAAAAAGGAATGTTTGAAGGCGATTTAGAAAATGGAGAATTAGAAATTGGTCAAATTGCAGGTTTAATTCATGAAATAAAACCCGCAGCGAAAATTGTAACTGATATAATTAAGGAATTTCAATGGGTTAAAAATACCATGAATAAAGACCTTTTTTAATAATTATTTCTTTTTTTTATCCACAGGCTTTTTTGGCATAGGACCACGTAAGTGAATTACTAATCCATTTAAAAAATTACGTAAAAATTGATCGCCACATTCCATATATTTTGGATGATCTTCTTTTCTAAAAAGAGCTCCTAATTCACTTTTACCAATATTAAAATCTACAAGTTTGCATATTTTTATAATATCATCGTCTCGCAACTTTAGTGCAACTCTTAATTTTTTTAAAACATCATTATTTGATAATCCCATAAGGCAAAGATAGATTATATATTAAGTATTTCTAACTACTTTGTAAACATTAATTTTATGGCTACAATAAGCATTACCACACCAAAAATACGTTTTAAAGTTCGTTGATTAATTTGAAGGGCAATTTTTGAACCAATAAATCCACCAATTATAAAAAGCAAAGAAACTATTAAGGCAACTTTCCAATCAATGTTTCCACCGCCAGCGGTATGATAATTATAAACTGCTAAAAAAGTTACAGGAGGTAACATTACTGCTAAACTTAACCCTTGTGCATTGTATTGGTTTAATCCTAAAAATAAAATAAACATAGGTACCATGATAATGCCTCCGCCAACACCAACCAATCCGCTTAAAATTCCTGCTAATAATCCTATTAAAATTAAGGTAATAATGGTAGATATTGTCATTTTCATGGTTTTACTATTGGTATTTTAATACTATATTCTTTATGCGTTTTATTATTTAATTTGTTTTCACGTAACCAAGGATTATGCAATTTTAATATTTTATAATTAATCCCTAAATTTTTTGAAAACCTTGCAATGTTGGTGATTACAGAATCTACTTTTATGGTTTTTGTAGGTTTTAAATTATATAAATCGTTCTCTTCAAAAATAAAACCATATTTTTTAGGGTGTGTTAAAATTTCTTTTACAGCTACAATTCTTGGAACATATCGCTTAGTTTCATCTCCAACTAAAAGGTCGTAATAGGAAGTTACTTTTTGAGTTTCTAGTTTTTTTGAAATTCCTTTAATTCCTGCATTATAGGCTGCCGCAGCTAAAGTCCAAGTGCCAAATTTTGTGCGTGCTTCTTTTAAATAATTACAAGCTGCTTGCGTAGCTAATTCTATATTGTACCGTTCATCTACATTATCATTAACTTCTAATCCATTTTCTTTTGCAGTACCTTTTAATAACTGCCAAAAACCTCTTGCCCCAGCAGGAGAAGTAACATTCATTAATCCACTTTCTATAACGGCTAAATATTTAAAATCATCAGGAATGCCATTCTTTTTTAAAATAGGCTCAATTATTGGAAAATATTTGTGCGTTCTTTTAAAAAACAATAAACCATTAGATTGCCAATAGGTATTTACTAGCAATTCTCGGTCAATCCGTTCATAAATATCTTGCTTCTCAATAGGTATAAGTTCTCCTGCAAAACTTAAATTTTTGGGAATTTTTAACGCTTTTATTTTATAAGTTTCGCTAGTACTTAAATCACTAAAAGTTTTTGTTTTTTTGTTTTCTGTACTAAAAATCAGCATAGAACTAATCATTACAATTCCTGCTAAACTTAAAATCTTAATACTATTTTTCATAATCCATTGCGTTTATCGGCTTAAAATACAAATGTATTTTTAATTAAGGATAAAATAAAATGAGTTTTTATAAAATACTGTTAGAAGCTATTAATTTAGAAATAGTTTTGGCTTTGTAAATAATCATAGCATGTGTTCCATTTTCAACCGGAATACAATTAGAAATATGATTAATTGGAAAAATTTTATCGTCAGTTCCCTGAATATGAATTAAATTTTTTGGACTTGTTTTCGATTTCCAGTTTAAGACATTATACAATGCCCAGTTTAAATAATTGGTATCTCTAACGGATAAATATTTTTTATATAACTCAATTCTTTTTGTTGCAAAATCACCAAAAGTATAGGCAGAAAAAGCTTCAATATTGTTTATTAATTTTAAAGGGAATAATTTATAAACTTTAGTTTTTTGTAATAATTTTAACCTTTTAGGAAACTCTAGCGAAGTTTTAACGCTCGAAATAATAATAATTTTTTTGGTAGAAATAAACTTGCTCATTTCTTGAACTATAATACCACCAAACGAAACGCCAACCAAAACTACATTATCATGTTTAACTAAATTAGCCATTCTTTTTGCATAATTTTCCAAAGGCTCTTTATTGGTTAGTGGAAGTAACCATTCTATAAAATGAGTTTCAAAAGTTTCTTTTGGAAGCTTTATATATTCAAATATTTTTGAACTAGCTGCTAAGCCTGGAATAAAATAAATATGTATTTTTTTGGTAGGCATTATTGGTGCATCATATTTAAAACAATTGGTTTTAAACCGCTAAAGAAAAATTCAACTGCTATTACCATAACAATTAATCCCATTAAACGCATCATGACTTTATTACCGGTTTCTCCTAATTTATCGGTAATTTTGCTAGCGCCTACTAATATTAAATAGGTTACTAAAAGTACCACAGCAATTACGGTAACTAACACTATTTTTTGAGTGTAGTTATGTGCATCTTCCATTAAAATAATAGCATTGGTTATGGCTCCAGGACCACAAATCATTGGGATTGCTAATGGCGTAATGGAAATATCATCTACATAAGCATCAAGTTTTTCTTCATTATCGGTATGTTTTATATGCCCTAATCTAGCTTGAAGCATATCCCATCCCATAGTAAAGAATATTACCCCACCAACTATTCGAAAACTATTAACCGATATTCCAAAAAAATTGAATAAAATATGCCCAGAAAACGCAAAAGCAACAATAGTAAAAAATGCAATTAAAGTAGCTTTTTTAGCGGTTTGTTTTCTTCGTTTTTTACTTAATGTAGCAGTCATCGTCATAAATATTGGCATAGTACCAAACGGATTTATCAACGTGAAAAACGAAGTAAAAATTAATAGTGAAAATGTGTATAATTCAGTCAATTTTAAAAATATAAATATTAAACAATAGAAGATTCTTTAATCCAATTAAAGCGAACTAAACCATCTTCATCAATTTTTGTTAATTTAATTTTATGTAAGGTATTTACCAATTCAGGATTCCAAGGCGTTTTAACTTTTACATAATTTTCTGTAAAACCAAACATATATCCTTTTTTGTTATCACTTTCAAATAAAACCGTTAACGAGTTTCCTAATTGGCTTTCATAAAATGCTCTACGTTTTTTTACCGATAATCCACGTAACATTTTACTTCGTTTATTTCTAACCTTTAAAGGAACAACATTTGGCATTTCTACCGCTTCGGTATTTGGTCTTTCTGAATAGGTGAAAACGTGCAAATAGGAAATGTCTAATTCATTTAAGTAATTATAAGTTTCTAAAAAAAGTTCATCAGTTTCTCCTGGAAATCCTACAATTACATCCACACCAATACAAGCATTAGTCATTAATTTTTTGATAGATAGCACTCTATCTGTATAAATTTCACGAGGATATCTGCGTTTCATTAATTTAAGCAGTTCATTACTTCCGCTTTGTAGCGGAATATGAAAATGAGGTACAAAACTATTGGAGTTTGCTACAAACTCTATAGTTTCATTTTTTAATAAATTAGGCTCAATAGATGAAATTCGTAATCTATGAATTCCATTTACTTTATCTAAAGCTTGTACTAGTTCAAAAAAAGTATGCTCGTGTTTTTTATTACCTAATTCACCTTTTCCATAATCGCCAATATTAACTCCAGTTAAAACAATTTCTTTAATGCCTTTTTTAGAAATTTCTTCTGCATTTTGTAATACATTTTCTAGGGTGTCGCTTCTTGAAATTCCTCTTGCTAAAGGAATAGTGCAATACGTACATTTATAATCGCAACCATCTTGCACTTTTAAAAAAGCCCGAGTTCTATCGCCAAAGGAATAAGAGCTTTCATAAAAATTTGCTTCTTCAATTTCACAAGAATGTACTTCGCCTAAATCATTTTTAGTTAGGTCATTAATGTAATTGGTTACTTTAAATTTTTCAGTAGCTCCTAAAACCAAATCAACGCCATCAACAGCTGCCAATTCTTCAGGTTTTAATTGTGCATAACAACCAATTGCTATTAAAAATGCTTTTTCATTTTGTTTTAAAGCTGATTTAACTATGGTTTTAAATCTTTTATCTGCATTATCGGTTACAGAGCAAGTATTTATTACATAAATATCTGCTTTTTCTGTAAAATCTACACGTTCAAATCCTTCTCCTTGAAAATTTCTAGCAATAGTAGAAGTTTCAGAGAAATTTAATTTACATCCTAGTGTATAAAATGCGACTTTTTTTTGTGCGCTCATTCTTGTACATTTATCGGGTGCAAAAGTACAGAATTTTATTTTTATAATATGATTGCAAAAACACCAAAAACCCCTTATTATGCTGTAATTTTTACCTCCATAAAATTAAAGGACGACGATAACTATAATTTAATGTCAAAAAAAATGATGGATTTAGCCAAATTGCAAGATGGATTTTTAGGAGTAGAATCGGCTAGAGGTGAAGTAGGAATTACCGTTAGCTACTGGAAAAATTTAGAATCTATAAAAAAATGGAAATTTAATATAGAACATTCAGAAGCTAGAGAAAAGGGGAGAAGTATTTGGTATGATGCTTTTAAAGTTAGAATTTGTAACGTAGAACATGATTATGAATTTGAAAAATAGCCCTTCTTTTTTAATCCTTATTTTACTTTTAATTTCTTGTAATTCAAAGCAAAAAAAATATGCAGATAATTTAGTTTTTCGTTATAACGAACACACAAATATTTCTTCATTAGATCCTGCGTTTGCTAAAAATCAGGCAAATATTTGGGCGGTAAATCAATTGTTTAGTGGTTTGGTACAATTGGATGATAGTTTACATATTCAACCCGATATTGCTAAAAATTGGACTATTTCCAAAGATGGAAAAGAATATTGCTTTAATTTAAGAAAGGATGTAAAATTTCATAAGCATAAATTATTTGGGAAAGATAGCACTAGAATAGTTGTTGCAAGCGATTTTGAATATAGTTTTAAAAGATTGTTAAATCCAAAAGTATCTTCTCCTGGTCAGTGGGTTTTAAAAAATGTAGCTTCTTTTAAAGCCATTAACGATACTGTTTTTAGTATTAAATTAAAAAAAGCTTTTCCTCCTTTTTTAGGGTTGTTAAGTATGAAATATTGTTCGGTGGTTCCTAAAGAAATAGTGGATTATTACGGAACAGAATTTCGTTCTCATCCAATAGGAACAGGACCGTTTAAATTTAAATTGTGGGTAGAAAACACCAAGTTAGTATTACGGAAAAATAAAAATTATTATGAAAAAGAGAATAATGTGCAATTGCCTTATTTAGAAGCCGTTGCTATTACTTTTTTACCAGATAAACAAAGTGAGTTTTTACAATTTATTCAAGGGAATTTAGACTTTTTAAACAGTATAGATCCTTCTTATAAAGATGATATTTTAACGAATAACGGAACATTAAAATCAAAATATGTTTCTAAGGTGACTATGGTTAAAGGTCCTTATTTAAATACAGAATATTTAGGGTTTTTAAGGCATAAAAATAATACAACAACTAATTCTATTTTAATTAGAAAAGCGGTGAACTATGGTTTTGATAGAAAAAAAATGATAAAATTTTTAAGAAATGGTATTGGAACTCCAGCGGTAAACGGATTTATACCAAAAGGTTTACCATCATTTAATTATACTAAAGGATTTAGCTATCAACCTAAAAAAGCAAAACAATTAATTGAAGAATATAAAACAAAATCAGGAAATAAAAATCCAAAAATAACAATAACTACCAATAGTCAGTATGTTGATTTGTGTGAATATATTCAACGAGAATTACAAAATATTGGCTTAGAAGCTGCAATTGATGTGGTTCCTCCTTCCACTTTAAGGCAAAGTAAAGCAAATGGAAAATTAGCTGTTTTTAGAGCAAGTTGGATTGCCGATTATCCGGATGCAGAAAATTATCTTTCCTTATTTTATAGTAAAAACTTTGCACCTAACGGACCAAATTATACGCATTTTAAAAAGGAGGAATTTGATGAATTATATGAAAAAACCTTTACCATTACCAACAGATTTGAACGAAATAAAATGTACCATAAAATGGATAGTTTGGTGATTTCAGAAGCACCAATTGTACCTTTGTATTATGATGAAGTAATTCGTTTTACTCAAAAAAACGTTCAGGGTTTAGGAATTAATCCTATTAATTTACTGAATTTAAAAAGGGTTTATAAAGAGTAGAACATTAATTTTTTAGATAGCATTTAAAAGGTCAAAATAACCATCTGGAATTTATAAACTGGTTGAATAAATATAAAAAAGTATTTTATATATCAGAATAAGCTCATAAATTTATAATTTACTTCATTCTGAAAATGTCATACTGAGCGAGGTCGAAGTATCATTTCAGAATCTGATAATACTGTAAGTCAGCATAATAAAGTGAGCCCCAGAATTAAATTTAGGGTGACGAGTTAACCATATGAATAATTACGGATATACTAAAAAGTAATTACTAAATTGTACCTGATAAAAAATCAAACTATGATACCATCTTACAAGCAAAATCCGGATTTACATAAAACATACGATACTATTATTATTGGTTCAGGAATGGGAGGTTTAGCCACTGCCGCAATATTATCTAAACAAGGGCAAAAAGTATTGGTGTTGGAACGCCATTATACCGCAGGCGGATTTACTCATGTTTTTAAACGAAAAGATTACGAATGGGATGTCGGCATACATTATATTGGAGAGGTACAGCGCGAAAATAGTATATTAAAAAAGTTATTTGATTATGTAACCGATGGCAACTTAAAATGGGCAGACATAGGCGATGTTTATGATAAAATTGTTATTGGAGATAAACAATACGATTTTGTAAAAGGAGTTAAAAACTTTAAAAAGCAGCTAATTTCGTATTTTCCTGAAGAAGAAAAAGCTATAAATACTTATGTTAATTTAGTTTTTGAAGCAGTAAAAACCAGCAGAAATTATTATATAAGTAAAGCTATTCCTAAATATTTAGAGGTATTATTTGGGTGGTATTTAAAAAAGCCTTTTCATAAATTTTCAGATAAAACAACTTATGAAGTACTTAGTTCCATTACTAAAAATGAAACTTTAATAAAAGTACTTACAGGGCAATATGGCGATTACGGTTTAACCCCAAAAGAGAGCAGTTTTTCTATGCATGCTTCTGTAGCTCGTCATTATTTTGATGGAGGAAGTTTTCCTGTTGGTGGTTCTTCTCAAATTTTAAAAACGATAGCTCCGGTAATTTTAAATTCAGGCGGATCTATTTTAATAAATGCTGAAGTAGAAGAAGTAATCATTGAAAAAAACACTGCAATTGGTGTACGAATGACAGATGGTAAAATTATTTGTGCTAAAAATATTGTTAGTAATGCTGGAATAATGACAACATATAAAAAATTATTACCTTCAGAAGTTGTTAAAAAACATAAACTAAATGAGCAGTTAAAAAAAGTAAATCAATCGGTGGCCCATGCAAGTTTGTATATTGGTTTAGAAGGTTCGCCAGAAGAATTGAAACTACCTAAAACTAATTATTGGATTTATCCAGAAAAAGGAGATCATGATACGTGCGTCAAAAATTATTTAAATGATTTATCGAAGCCATTTCCTGTAATTTATGTGTCTTTTCCATCTGCTAAAGATCCTGATTGGTCTAATCGTTATCCTGATAAGAGTACTATTGATATAATAACTTTAATTCCTTATGAAACTTTTAAAAAATGGGCAGATACTTCTTGGATGAAAAGAGGTAAAGAATATGAAGCTATTAAAGAAAAATTTGCACAACGTTTGTTAAAAGAACTATATAAAATAGTACCTCAGGCAAAAGGAAAGATAAATTGTTACGAACTCTCAACACCACTTTCAACCAAACATTTTGTGAATTATGAAAAAGGTGAAATTTATGGGTTAGATCATAGTCCTACTAGATATAGACAGTCCTTTTTAAAACCTAGAACACCTATCAAAAACTTCTATCTTACAGGACAAGATATTGTAACTGCAGGAGTTGGAGGGGCTTTGTTTTCAGGAGTATTAACTTCTATGGCTATTACTGGACAAAATGTTTTAAAAAATGTTTAAAAATAAATCTAATTAACGTCTTAAAAAGAAAAATGAATTAATTAAGTGATAGGTTTTAGTTTTAAATGCAATATAGTCTTCAGCATAAAAATTTCCAATAGGTTTTTCCATTTTAAATTATATTTTGGTAGTTTTTTTAGCTACTTTGTTCTTTCAATTCAGTTAGTTTAGCTCAAAAAAAAATCCTAAAATTTTGAATTTTAGGATTTTAATATTTTGTAACTGTATTTTTTATTTCTTTTTTTGCTTAGCTTGTTGTTCTTGGGCTTGTTTCATTGCTTGGTTCAACTTTTGTCTAAACTTACCTTCTTTTTTAGGTTTCTTTTTGTTTTCTTGAATTTGAGCGTGAATTTTATCTTCATCAATAATATAATTTTTAATAATTAACATGATGGAAACAGTAAGGATGTTAGATACAAAATAGTACAAACTTAAACTACTAGCGTACATATTAAAGAAAACTAGCATCATTAATGGTGAAAAATACATCATCATTTTCATCATTTTTTGCATATCAGGCATACCTTCTTGTGCAGGTGCTTGCATATTCATTTGTTGACTTTGACTCATTTTCATATAAAAGAAAATGGCAACAGAAGCTAATATTGGAAATAAACTAATATGATCTCCATATAATGGGATTTTAAATGGTAAATGATAAACGGAGTCATAAGCGGATAAATCAGATGCCCATAAAAAACTTTTTTGACGTAAATCTATATTAGATGGGAAAAATCTAAATAATGCAAAGAAAACAGGCATTTGTAACAATGCAGGAATACAACCTGCTAATGGACTAACACCAGCTTTACGTTGTAACGCCATAGTTTCTTGTTGACGTTTCATTGCATTTTCTTTCCCGGGATATTTTTTATTCAATTCATCCATTTCAGGTTTTAAAACCTTCATTTTTGCACTAGATAAATACGATTTGTAAACTAATGGCGACATAATTATTCTAACCACAATAGTTAGTAAAATAATAATAAGTCCATAACTACCAATAAAACTTTCTAAAAAGCCAAATACAGGCATAAAAATTAAGCGGTTAATGTAACCAAAAATTCCCCATCCTAAATTTACAATCTCTTTAATATTTCTATCGTATTTATTAAGAATTTTGTAATCGGTTGGACCGATATACCAATTCATATCATAATTTAATTCACCATTGGTTAAAACAAGTGGTGCTTTTAAAGAAAATTGTTTGGTGAAAACAGTATCTTTTTCTTCGTCTTTCATTAAGTTTTTGGAAACTAACTTGGCGTTGTTAAAGCCTTCTTTTGATATCAGAATAGAAGAGAAAAATTGCTGTTTAAAAGCTACCCAATTTACATCGCTCTCAGTTGCATCATCATCTGCACCCATAGATAAATAATCTATTTTATCATCTTCTTTTTCATAGTATAACTCTGTATGTTGATTTTCATACTTTATACTTTTTTCATGGCGATGTCCTTTTAAATCCCAATCTAAGGTAATTGGTGCTGTGGTATTTAAAGAAGCATTTAATCCTTGAGAATGAATAGAGAAATCAACCATATATTTATCTGGTTTAATTTCGTATCTGTATTCTAAATATTTATT
>DGOU01000035.1:0-246 GCA_002390165.1 Lutibacter sp. UBA4458 | reverse complement strand
CCAAAATTTATATTAAAAGATGCATTTTTATCTTTTATAAGATATAATGGTAAAGAATCGTAAGTAACAAAGTTTTTAATAAGAGCTTCTTTAATGTAACCTCCTTTATTGTCAATTACAAGTTTTAAAACTTTGTTTTCTAAAACAGTTTCTGCGTTGGTAGCAGATGGTAATGAAGCGGAATAAGCAAAGTTACCTAAAGCATTTTGAGCATTTTTTAACGAAAGAGAATCGTTTTTAACTTCA
>DGOU01000235.1 GCA_002390165.1 Lutibacter sp. UBA4458 | reverse complement strand
TGGTTTTAACCAGTCATCATTTTTAATTTCTGCAACAGCAGGAGTTGGTGTCGGCACTACATATTGTTGGGTTGGTTTCTCAATCGCTTCTTTAATAGTTTGAGGCACATAGATATGGGCTTCCTCTTCGGCTAACTTTTGACTTTCAAATTGTTTAGTAAAGAATACGGCTCCCACGAATATCAAACCTATCATAATTAACAATGCGTAATAAAAACTTAAAGTAGATTGCACGACCAATCCTAAAAAGGCGATGATAAGTCCGCCAACCAAAAACATTAATTTTGTTTTTAAATCTATCTTTTTTGCGAATAGTATGACTATTGGAAACACAATTAGTGCGAGCAATAGAAGTATTAAATATTTCATCATGTTTCACCTCTAATTAATTATATTTTACTTGGTCAAATTGAAGAAGTCCTAGCTCTTCAGCGGAATAAAACTTTGTTAAATTGCAAGTTTCATAAAGTAGGTTTAAACTACCTACCGGAATGAAATTGGTCTTGTTCGCAACATTAAATGAAGTAGTACTATTTTTATAATAATAAACTTTTCCACCTTCTATTGTCTTGAAATTCTCTATCGATGTAGAATCATAACCTTCAATATTTATACAAACTTTTGTGTTATTAGTTAATGTTAAAACAGGAACTTTATATACATTCCCTGCCAAATCTCCTCTAAAAAATCCTTGTTTAGTTCCATTTCCGATTAAAACAAATGTAGAATTTTCTGCACTGAGTCTATTTACTTCCATTGATTTCCCTAACATAACAGTGTGAATGCTTGAATCACCAAAAGCATTAGCATTCTTCAAATCAATTATTCCGTTAACATAAAGCTGGAAACCACTTGATTTATTAATATTTTTTACTGGGACATCTCCTACTATAAAAAGAGTTGTATTATCCATATTTCTGAATGGATTACTGTTGCAATTACTGCTGTTACATAAAGCTTGTTCGAAATTTTCAATAAATAAGTTAAAATCTTTTTCGGTTAAACCCTTCGCATACATTTTCTCTATAAAATTTTTAGTCATATCAAAGGTTGTATTTTCTGGTAATAAACATTCTATAGGTTTAGATAAATTATTTATATCTACATCATTCATTGAAATTAAATCTGTACAAAGTTGTGCAGGTACATTAAAGAATTCACTAACATCAAAATTAGGTTCATTAATATATCTCATTCTATCTATATCATTAAAAGATGCTCTGGGTATATTCAAATTAATATCAGCTTCAATATTTTTTTCATTACCTTTTACTCCGTATACATCTAGGGTTATTTTAAATAGGTTATTCGCATCTACAACATTAGCTACCCTTGAATTTAAGTAAAAATAGGTTTTAGTATTCTGGTCAATCACTTGTTTTGTTGTTAGATTTGTAAAATTTATCGGTTTCGAATATCCGGTTGTATCAATGCTATTAATTTCATTTAATACATTTACATAATATTGACTATTTTCGACAGTTAATAAATTTTCCGAGTTAACTAGATTTACGTTTCCATTTAAATAATCTGAATTAATTTTATTTATCTTTTTAATATACTCAGCCTCAATAGCAGGCAGAGAAACAAGTAATTCATTTTCAATATCCTTCGAAATCTTTTGTAACCCCATCTCAGCAGCAGTAACAACTTGGTTATTCGTATCGACAGTTCTTTCTTGTGTTACATGATTTAAAGAGCTACTCATAAAGACAGCAGATAAGCTTAAGAATATTATAATAGTTAACATTACAATTAAAAGAGCATATCCTCTTTGGTTTAAAAGATATTTCATGTGATATTCCACCTTATCAGGACTAAAGAATTATTTTTTAGCATATTCATAATTCTATTATCTTATTAAAAGTGACATTTGTCATGCGTTTTTCGGTAAAATTATACAAAAAAACAGAAATAGTGGAAAATATATTACCCACTATTTCTGCCTAGCTTAATTATAAATAACTTCGACATTTATCGTGTTGTTTTCAAGTGACGGGAAAGGAAGTTTAAGATCATCAGGTATACATGATTTAATAAATTCTTCATAACTCCCCTGGAATACAGGGAAGCCAGCAAATTCCTCGACCTCGGTAGAATAAACTGAAATGTTTCCAGTTAATCTTGTGTATGTTATTGTTTGTAATCCATCTAAGTTGATACATATTTTTCCACCATCAACTGCAGAAGCTTGATTAAATATCATCGTTCCAGTTTTTTCCTTAGTCCCTAAAATTAAAACTCTACCTGTTACATTTTTAAACATTTCAACAGTCAGAGAGTTTGTTATTATATTCACATCTAGGTTTTGGGCATTACTTGGTACAATTACATCTCCTTGACTAATCAACGTTCCATTTGAACCAACATTTGCATTTTGATTAAAAGTAATTCCATCGAGATTATATACTTTAAATCCTTCAAAATCAGTATTACAATTCCCATCTGCTTTACAGAGATTATTAGCGTAAGGATTAATAATTTCAAGTTTATCTTTAAATGTCTCAAAGTTAGGATCATTTCTAAATGCAGTAACAATATCTTCAACGATCAATCCATTAGTATTACAAATGTAAGGAGCAGTTAACTGAGCTACAGGAAGGCAATTTTGAGTACTTGTTGGCGAAGCTAATAAAA
>DGOU01000071.1 GCA_002390165.1 Lutibacter sp. UBA4458 | reverse complement strand
CTAACCTGCTGCGTTAGTTGAATATTCGGATACCGAAACTTTTAACTAATATTGTACCTCAATTGAAAAAACTACGCTCTAGCATATTTTTAAACAGTTCGTAAAAGTACACGTTTATGAACGCTTCAAAAACAGCTGAAAAAAGGCAAAAAGAACGTTCGTAAATGTGTCAAAATACTTTACGAACGTTCGCTTTTTTTATTCTCTCTTACGAACCATATATTTATTGAAGGAACAGTATTAACAGTAACTTTGGAATTCCAAAAAATACTTATGATATGGTTCCCCATGATGAAGTGAGGTGAAATTCAACTAAATTTCTATCAGAATGTTAGCTAAATGACATTTTTATAAATTCATCCTGTAAGATTGCATCAATTAAATTCGTTACTTTTGCCACTGTATTATTTCCACCTAGTGTTTGATATTTTTCATGAACATGTATGTTTGTTCAGTTAAGGTTGCAGGGTCGGTAGATATTACACCCGAGAAATTAAGTATAATTCAGGTGGAGGAGCTAACTGAAGAGAACATTAAAAGATGTGCCGAATTCTATTAGTGCGCGAAGTCTTTTGTATATGCATATTATCGAGCCACTCCATGTATGTATCTGAACAAAATCTTCTGAAGAGACAGAAAAACATACCATTAAATTATGTAAGTATTTCATAAAATTACTTTCACCAATATTATTTGGCCCTATTAAAATATTTAATGGCTTCAGATCCTTTAAAACAAATCCTTCATTTCTATTTAAAGACTTCCAACCTTTTATTTACTTCTTTAAGTAATACCTATGCGCCCTATATTTTATAACCTAATAATATTGTTTAAAATAACCAATTACAGGATTAATTAATTATATAATTTCCAATATTATAGGTATGTTAAAGGTAGACTCCTTATTTCTATCCCTCAATTTTTTTGATTTAGCTACTAAATAGATAGTATATAGCTTAAACACAGATATCGGTGTTACAAATACTATTAGAGTGCGATAACAGAAATTTTCGCACTCTGTTAATATTATATCTTTAACGGAGAAGATACTATTTTCACTTGATTAAGTTAGCAAAATGTTAACAATTTTAAAAGTAACTTATCAACTTTATAGAATGAAAAAATGGTTAGCATTCATAAAGTTATTATCGCATCTTTCTTGATATGTCATTTAACTAAAATTAATTCCATTATTTATTCTTCGTGATCTAATCAAATGCTCTCGAAGATAATAAGCTTTTGAAGATGCAGTTTCAACAATTGCATCTAATAATATTAGACAAGATTGGTGCATTTTCTTTGATAACGGTCCTGTGTTATTTTCTAGCAAAAATCTTTGGATACAATTTTCCAAATAAAAAACTGTATTTACATTCGAAAACAAAACATTTCCACCTATTACATTTTGATGTTTTGAAAGAATATATACCCCTGTGTCCAAAAAAACATCTGGGAAATGGTACATCAAAGAAGCCATAGCTTCAAACACATCTGGATTTCCTCCAGCATTCTCAACAAATTCGATAATTAGCTCTTTTCCAAGAACGATATCTTGATTCTTATAGTCTAATTTCTGCCAAGGTGTATCCGCATGCATCATTCCTCTAATTAATTTTATCTTTTTATCTTGTCCCCAATTACGGGAATGTTTATTACTGATTGAAATAGCTATACCTTGAACCTTTATAGATAACTTTTCCCAAAAGTTCCAATAAAGACTTTTCCTATCCATATGTTCTGCAGAATATTCTATCCATAGCAATATGTTATAAATTAACTCAGGTGCCTGTTCACAGCCATTTAGTAACTTTTGAATATAAGGTTCTAAAGCAGCATCGGATAAACTTAATAAATATTCAGCAAATTTTTTTGCAAAATTAAATGATAGTTCATAATCAATTTTTTCTTCACGTTCATATCGATAGCTTCTCTCTAATTCTTCTATTTCAAACAGAACAGTAAGCATTCGAATAAAAAAAGAAGAATGACTAGTGTTAGATAATCCATTGGGAATCATTAAACACGGATTTAGAATATCCCATGAACTATGAGTACTAAATGTAAAACTACCAATATCAAATTTAAATTCTTGAAAACATATTTGTTCACGTAAGTTTTCAACCCAATCCTTTCGTGAATCGTATTCATGATTTTCTTGATTATAAGCACCATGAAATAATCTATTATCTTTTCTTTCATTAAATTCTTTTAATATTAATCGAGCATATTCAATGGAACCTAAAAGACATTTTTGAGCAAAATCTTTATCCCTATCCCACAAGTGTTCTCTTATCCCATTGGCTATCCCAATTCTAATAGATTTATTTGAATGTGTAATGGCAATAGCTATTAAAGTTTTAACAAATTGCTTTTCTTCCTTTTCTTCAGTAAAGTCAAAAAAGATTGGAATAATAGATGCCGCCACTCCAACTCCAGTAATATCAGCCTTATCTTCTACTAAATTTTCTACATCATTATTTTCCAGAATAAGTGGAATAATAATTTCAGAACACCAAACTATATCATCTTCATTCAGTTCGCTTGAATGTTCCCTTATAAATAATACACAAGCTTTAACAATACCCCCATAGTGTAATGAAGTTAAATTGTTAGCTTGAGCATTAATTAAAATATCATATAAGTCTTTTGCTTCTGTTAAAGCGTCTCTCCAGTCACTATAATAATCTTGTTCCAACGTTTCTTTTTTGAGCTTTTTTTCCGACCATAAAGCTAATGAGAAAAAACGATTGGTTAACTCTAGTTCTTGTTGACTTTTTTGCTGAACTTCTTCTAATTCAGGCTCTAATTTACCAGAATTTAAGATAATTCCATTATTCTCCTCACCTAATTCCGGTTTCCATCCACGACTATCAATTCTATGAAATAGGAACCCCCCTAATTTTTTATCAAGCATTTTCTCTTTCAAATCATCTATAATTGCAAGAATTTCTTCTCTCAAATTAGTAAATTGAAGACGAACCACTAATGATTCCAAGTCCTCTTTACGCCATTTTCTTAATGTTGCTGTTCTTCGTTCCTTAGAATACATTTTTGCAAACGGATCTCTATTTAATAGTGTATTATGCCAATCAATTTCATTTCCTCCACGTTCTTTTACCTTGCGCTCTATTTCTAATTCATAGAATTCAGGTACTTTCATAAAGGGTATTGCAAATTTTCCAAATTTCTCTGGGTAACCAACTGCAATAGAAACTAATATTGCTGTAAGCGCAACAGAATTACTATTTTTTAGGATATAGTTAAAAATCCATTCAAGTGTTGTTTCGCTCGATTTACTATGCTCTGCGTATGAAATGAGCCAGTTTTCGAGAGCCATTAATGCCGATTGAAGTAAATATGGCATTACGGAAAAACCCCGATAACCAAACCAAAGACGACTGGAGCAATATTGCTCAATTGTTCCTCCATCATTTAACTGAATCTTAACTTTGCCAACTCCAATAGTACTTCTATCTATTGGTATAGATGAATATCTTTCTGGAGAATCTAAATCCGATTTTCCGTACTTTTCTGCTGATAAATTAATTAGTTCTATTATGAAATCCATGCCTCTTCGTGGATGAAATCTAAGAATACTGGTGATCCACGCCTTCACGCATTAGTTTTATTACCCGTACCCTTATCCCCAATATCCGCATCTCCACTTTTGATACTCGTAGGGATATCCGTTTTTGCAGATGACAAATTAAACATAAGGGTATATGGAGTATTCAATTGGGAATGAGTTTTA
>DGOU01000061.1:4985-14864 GCA_002390165.1 Lutibacter sp. UBA4458 | reverse complement strand
AAACAATTTGAAAAGGAACTAGATATAATTATTAAAAATGCTATTAGAGAAGATGTTGGCGATGGCGATTATAGTTCTTTAGCTTGTATTCCTAAAACAGCTCATGGTAAAGCCAAACTTTTGGTAAAAGAAGCTGGTATTATTGCAGGTGTAGAATTTGCAAAAATGATTTTTAAGTATGTAGATGCTAATTTAAAAATAGAAACCTTTATTGAAGATGGCGAACCAGTTGAACAAGGAGATATTGTTCTTTATGTTGCTGGAAGTTCGTTATCTATTTTAAAATCAGAACGTTTGGTGTTAAATGCCATGCAACGTATGAGTGCAATTGCAACAAAAACAAATCAGTTTGCTAAAACGCTACAAGGAACAAAAACTAAAATTTTAGATACACGTAAAACTACACCAGGTATAAGAGCCTTAGAAAAATGGGCGGTAAAAATTGGGGGTGGTGAAAACCATAGATTTGCACTATATGATATGATTATGCTAAAAGATAATCACATTGATTTTGCTGGTGGAATTACTGCTGCAATTACTAAAACTAAAAAGTTTTTAGCTAGTAATAATTTAGATTTAAAAATTATTGTAGAAGCAAGAAATTTAGAAGAAATTGAAGAGATTTTGAAAAATGATGGTGTTTATAGAATATTAATTGATAATTTTAACTTTGAAGAAACAAAAAAGGCAGTTGCACTAATTGGTAATACATGTTTTACAGAATCTTCAGGCGGAATTACTTTAGAAACTGCCAAAGAATATGCAAATTGTGGAGTAGATTTTATTTCCTCAGGCGCATTAACACATTCTGTTTATAATATGGATTTAAGTTTAAAAGCAATACATGAGTAAACCAATAGAAGATAATCTTAATAAAGTTCCAGTTGTAAACTGGATTGTTAAACTTGGGAAATCAATAAAAATACCAGGTTTGCAAGGTATGTCGTTATACGACGTAATTGAGATGTATATTTCAGGAATTGTTAAAGGAGCTTTAACATCGCGTGCGGGTGGTATATCCTTTAGTTTTTTTATGGCATTGTTTCCTTTCATATTATTTATATTAACCCTTATTCCTTACGTTCCAATTGAAGGTTTTCAAAAGGATTTTTTATTTATGATTGAGCAATTATTACCACCAAATACTGCTAGTTCGGTTGAAGGAGTAATTACAGATATTGCTAATAATAGGTATGGAGGTTTATTGTCGTTTGGATTTATAGCTTCAATCTTTTTAATGACCAATGGTGTAAATGCAATTTTAGGTGGTTTTGAATACTCTTATCACATTACAGAAATGCGTAATATTTTAAGGCAATATTTTATTGCAATGGGTATGGCAATATTATTAGCTTTAGTGCTAGTAATTACTGTTTCAGTAGCAATTTATTTAGAAATATTTATTAACGATTTAAAGGCGCATGGATGGCTGGAAAACGATGTTTTTTGGATTGAAAAAGGGCAGTTGCTATTGTTTGTTATAACCTTATTTATTTCGGTATCTTTTCTTTATAAATATGGAACAAAAGAAACAAAACGATATTATTTTTTTTCACCAGGAACTGTTTTAACAACCTTGCTAACCATATTAAATTTTAAACTTTTTGCCATTTATGTATTAAAATTTTCCACCTATAACAAATTATATGGTTCTATTGGAACCTTGTTGGTGTTAATGCTATTCGTTTGGTTAAATTCCATAATTTTATTACTTGGTTTTGAACTAAATGCAAGTATAACTAGTTTAAAAAAGCAAAACTTAAAACATAAGAACACATGAAAGTGATAGCAATGATTCCTGCTAGATATGAAGCTAGTAGGTTTCCTGGTAAATTAATGAAAGATTTGGCTGGTAAATCGGTTATTTTAAGAACTTATGAAGCCGTTAAAAATTCAAATTTATTTGATGAAGTTTATGTAGTTACAGATAGTGATATTATTTTTCAGGAAATCAATAATAATCAAGGGAAAGTAATAAAAAGTAAAAAAGAACATGAATCTGGAAGCGATAGAATTGCTGAGGCAATTGAAAATTTAGATGTGGATATTGTAATAAATGTGCAAGGTGATGAGCCTTTTACACAAACAGAACCTTTATCAAATTTGATTAATGTTTTTAAAAAAGATGAAAATAAGGAAATTGATATTGCTTCGTTAATGATTAAAATGGAAGAAAAGGAGGAAATTAATAATCCTAATAATGTAAAAGTAGTTACGGATGAAAATAATTTTGCATTGTATTTTTCTCGTTCTGCTATTCCATATCCGCGAGATATAACCAAAGCAGTTTATTTTAAACATATTGGTATTTATGCTTTTAGAAAAGATGCATTATTAAAATTTACGAAATTACCAGTTAATAACTTAGAAGCAGCAGAAAAACTTGAAAACCTACGATTTTTAGCGAATGGTTTACAAGTAAAAATGGTAGAAACAAAACATATTGCAATTGGTATTGACACTCCTGAAGATTTAGAAAAAGCAAATGCAATTTTTAATAAAAAATAATTTAATATAGAACAAATGAGCTACGCTAACCAACAACCAAAAGATTTTATGATGTCCCTGCAAATTATTCATTTTGCTTTAATGATGGGGGTAATTATTTTTGCTGCTTATGTTTCCATTCATTTAAATGGACAATTGACTTTTTCTTATTCATCAGATAAAGCTTTTTTATTTTTAGCAATAACCATTTCTTATATTGGTAATTTGGTCAGTAAAAGTTTATTTTTAAAATTGATAAAAAAAATATCGAAAGAAGCCGATTTAAGCGTAAAAACCACAAAATATAGTTCAGCTCATATTTTTAGAGTGGCAATGCTAGAATTGCCTGCAATTATGTGCATAATTTTTGTATTGCAATCTCACAATAGTTTTTATTTTATTTTAGTAGCAATACTTTTATTAATGTTGTTAATAATTTTTCCTACTAAGGTTAAATTTGCGGATGATATTCCTTTAACATCCAAAGAAAAATCAATACTAGAAAAGCTTTAATTAGTTTTTAAAATTTCGGATATTTGCACACTAATTTTTTATAATGGCACAAAAACCAGGCATACCAAAAGGAACACGCGATTTTTCACCAACTGAAGTTGCAAAACGCAATTATATTTTTTCAACCATAAAAGAAGTATTTGAAACGTATGGATTTCAACCTATTGAAACTCCGTCCTTTGAAAATTATTCTACGTTAATGGGAAAATACGGAGAAGAAGGAGATAGATTGATTTTTAAAATATTGAATTCAGGAGATTATCTAAAAAAGGTAGATGAGGCTATACTTGTTTCTAAAAATAGTGTAAAAGCTACTTCTCAAATTTCTGAAAAAGCATTACGTTACGATTTAACTGTGCCGTTTGCAAGATATGTAGTGCAGCATCAAAATGATATTGTTTTTCCTTTTAAACGTTATCAAATGCAACCAGTTTGGCGTGCTGATAGGCCACAAAAAGGACGTTTTCGTGAGTTTTATCAATGCGATGCAGATGTGGTTGGCAGTAAAAGTTTATGGCAAGAAGTGGAATTTGTACAATTGTACGATGCCGTTTTTAGTAAGCTAAAATTACTGGGAACGACTATCAAACTCAATAATCGAAAAATTTTGGCAGGAATAGCTGAAATTATTGGTGAAAAAGATAAATTAATTGATTTTACTGTTGCTTTAGATAAGCTAGATAAAATTGGTGCTGAAGGTGTTTCTAAAGAAATGTTGTTAAAAGGTATTTCAGAAGAGGCAATTAAAAAAGTAACTCCGTTATTTAATTTTAATGGCACTAATCAAGAAAAATTAAATCAATTAGAAGAATTATTAAAAAATTCAGAAGAAGGAATTCAAGGAGTAAAAGATTTAAGATTTGTAGTAAATAATGTAGAAACCTTAGGTTTGCAATCTGCAAATTTAGAATTAGATGTTACTTTAGCCAGAGGTTTAAATTACTATACAGGCGCAATTTTTGAGGTTTCAGCTCCAAAAAATGTAAAAATGGGCTCTATTGGTGGTGGTGGCAGATATGATGATTTAACAGGTATATTTGGTTTAAAAAATATAAGCGGTGTTGGAATTTCATTTGGATTAGATCGTATTTATTTGGTATTAGAAGAACTGAATTTATTTAAGGAAGTTGATTTACCTAAACCTACAATTTTGTTTTTAAATTTAGGAGAAAGCGAAGCTTCATTTTGTATGAAAGCCTTGGTAGAATTACGTAAGCACCAAATTAAATCAGAATTATATCCTGATACTGCTAAAATGAAAAAACAAATGAATTACGCTAACAAAAGAGAAATTCCTTTTGTGGTTATTGTGGGTTCCAAGGAAATTGAATTGGATAAATACACACTAAAGAATATGCATACAGGTGATCAAAAATTATGCGATTTACAAGAATTAATGAATATTTCTATTTAACATTAAAACTTAATTGTAAATTTGCACTCTAATAAAATGAAAATGTTTGAAGGTAAAAAAAGTATGGTAAACAATATTGATGATATTGGTGATGACCACATTGGTTCTTCTGCAAAAACACCATTAAGAAATGATGCTTTTGACTTATCCGATGAAGAAAAAATAAACAGAATTCAAAAAAGTGTTAAAGAAATTTTAGACACTTTAGGAATGGATTTAACAGATGACAGCTTAAAAGGAACTCCAAAAAGAGTTGCTAAAGCTTATGTCAATGAAGTTTTTGGAGGGTTAAATCCTGCAAATAAACCAAGGTTATCCACATTTGACAATAATTATAAATATGGCGAAATGTTGGTGGAAAAAAACATTGTAGTTTATTCTACTTGTGAGCATCATTTATTACCTATTGTTGGTAGGGCACACGTAGCTTATATTTCTAATGGGAAAGTAATTGGATTATCAAAAATGAATAGAATAGTGGATTATTATGCTCGCAGACCGCAGGTTCAAGAGCGTTTAACCATGCAAGTAGTACAAGCATTGCAAGAAGCAATGGGAACTGAAAATGTTGCTTGTGTTATTGATGCTAAACATTTATGTGTAAATTCTCGTGGAATTAGAGATATTGAAAGCAGCACAGTTACTTCAGAATTTGGTGGTAAGTTTAAAGAAAAGGAAATTAAACGCGAATTTTTAGACTATATTAAAATGGATACAGAATTTGAATAAATTCATTTTAAATTAAAATATAAAAAAGCACTCATATGAGTGCTTTTTTTATGGTTTAAAATTAGAAATATTTTGAAGTCTTATAATTGCCTTTTTAGCTAAAAAAACACCTACAAGTAATGATATAAGTGCTCCTATGGTAATTCCAGGTATAAAGTTTATAAATAGGAAAAAATCATAACTTCCATGAAAAATAATGGCTAAACTTAACCCTATTAAATTCCATTTTGTTTTGTGTTTAGAAAATTTTGCTATCCCCATAAAATAACCCATTAAAATGGCAAAAACAGCATGTGCTGGTATAGCAGTAAAAGCTCTACTTAACGCTACATTAACTCCTCC
The DNA here is from genome assembly GCA_002390165.1 of Lutibacter sp. UBA4458. Classification (GTDB taxonomy): domain Bacteria; phylum Bacteroidota; class Bacteroidia; order Flavobacteriales; family Flavobacteriaceae; genus Lutibacter. Next base: position 9,379 of record DGOU01000061.1, on the reverse strand, counting down.
TTTAAATACGTAAAGTAAATTTTCAACAAAGGCAAAACCCATAGAAACCATAACAGCATATATAATACCATCCAAAGGTTCATTAAATTCTTTTTTTGGTTGTGCATAATAGCGAACAATCAGATATTTACTAAATTCCTCCACCAAAGCCACCATAAAAAATGCTTTTAAAAATTGGTGAAAAACTTTCATTGCATTTGGATGAGGGAGCAATAAATCGTATAAATAATATAAAATAGTACTTACTAAAACACTAATAGTTGCTCCAAACAAAAAATTAAAAAAAAGTAATTTTTTTGGTTCTTTATCAAATTTATCCTTTATATAAATGTAAATAATAACTACAAGAACAGGAACGGTTGCTAAAAAGAGTAAATTCATATAAAATTGTTAATGAGGAGCTAATAAATTGAATGGGTAATAAGGTAAATTTCTTAAAACCCAGAAAACTAAAATTATAATTAATAGAATCCAAGGGGTTTTAGGATGATAAAGGTAATTATATATTTTTTTATTAAAAACGGTATTTAATAAACTTACTATTAAATGATATACTAAAATAAAAATTCCTAAAATATAAAGTAAATTTTGTTTTAGAACTCCAAGAAAGTGAAAATGTAATAATTCGTACGTTGCTCGCTGGCTACCGCAACCAGGGCAATAAATACCAGTAGTAACATATAACGGACATTTAGGATAATAATTTGTCTCAGATGGATTTACAAAAAAATAGAGGAGTATTAAAACTAATCCAATCAAAAAAAATCCGAAATATTTAAATTTTCGCATTTTAATTAATTATTTCCAACACTGAGCAAAGTAATTCCTAATAAACCAAATATTAAAAAGTAAATAATTACATAATATAAAATAGATAAAATTAATCCCCAAGTCATCCATTTTTTTGCACTTTTAGAAGCAGATAAAGCACCTTCGAAATCGCCTACTGCAAATTTTGAATTTACTTGGCTTGCAAATACTATTCCTGCAATACCAAAAGGTAAACAACAAAAAATAGTTACTAATATAGATTCTACTAAATAATTTTTTGGAGATTTTTGATCCATTTTATTTTATGTTTAAGTTTGATTAAGGCTAAAGTAAAAAATAAAACTGAAGAAGGAATGTTTTTAAATAAATAATGCTTAGTCTATGTTCTGTTTAAAGATTATTGTTAAAAAAAATATCTTGCTAGGTATTGTAACATATAATTAGATTAGCTTTGTCTTTGACAAATTAAAAAATAAATAAGTCCAAAATGAAGTTTAAAGTAAATGATAAAGTTGCAGTTATTGATGACCTTATTAAAGGAAAAGTAATTGCAGTTTCGGAAAATAATATTAAGGTAGAAGCTACGGATGGATTTATTTTTAATTTTTCACCTACTGAATTAATAGTTATTAAAGAAGATCAAAAAGAACTATCTAAATTTAGCGATATTAATAATGAGGATTTAATTGAAAAAGCAATCGAACCATCTAAAAAAAATAAACCAAAATTTAAAAGCAATTTAAAACCCGATAAATTACCACCTATGGAGGTAGATTTGCATATTCAAAATTTAACTTCAACTACTAGAGGATTAGATAATTATGACATGCTTACTTTGCAAATGGATACTGCCAAAAAAAAATTAGAGTTCGCTATAAGAAATAGAATTCCAAAAGTAGTTTTTATTCATGGAGTTGGGGAAGGAGTTTTAAAATCGGAATTAGAGTTTTTATTTAAAAAGTATCCAGTAGAATGGTATGAAGCTTCCTTTAAAAAATATGGTTTAGGAGCAACAGAAGTATATATTTACCAAAATCCTAAATAATTAAATATTTATACTAAAAATTCCAAAATAATACGTTTCATAAAATATTTTAGAATCGCTATCATTAAAAAGTAAATTAGTAATATTTATATCATAATTATAACCAGTTACAACGTCATTTTCTTTAATAGCAGTGGTGGTAATACTTATTTCACCATCGGTAGCATTTAATTCTTTTAAAACATTTGGAGTAGCAGGTGGAATAGTTTGACAAAAATAATCGCTTCCAATGGCGCTATCAAAAATGCGGTAATTCACTTGAATAAGACTTGAAATAGGATAACTTTCCGTTCCTAAAGTAGTATTAATTTGACTTGGAGATAAAACTATAGTAATTACTTCCGTTTTATCCGTATTAGTTCTATACAAAAGGTATTCTCCACATTGATTTACCGTTTCTGTAAAATCGAAACTTGGGACATCAAAATTTCCATCATTACATGAATTTAAAACGAAAGCTAAAAGTAAAATTACTATTTTTTTCATTCGTCAAAAATAAGAAAAGAAAACCATATATTTTAAGTAATTTTGCTAACCATGAAAACTATTTATTTAGATAATGCGGCAACCACGCCAATGTTGCCAGAAGTAATGGTTAGCATTACTGATGTTATGAAAAGTACATTTGGTAATCCATCATCAACCCATCAAATTGGACGAAAATCGAGAGCTTTAGTTGAAAATGCTAGAAAAAGTATAGCAAAATACTTAAATGCTTCTTCTACAGAGCTATTTTTTACGGCTGGAGGAAGTGAGGCAGATAATTTAATATTACATAATGCAGTAACTAATTTAGGAGTAAAGACTATTATTTCTTCAAAAATTGAACATCATGCCATCGTTCATACGTTAGAGCATTTAAAAAACAAGTATAAAATTGAAGTAAAATGGGTTAATTTAACTTCCGAAGGAGCAATTGATTATATTCATTTAGAACAATTGTTAGAGCAAACTACCAATAAAACTTTAGTAAGTTTAATGTATGTTAATAATGAAATTGGAAATTTACTCGATTTAAAAAAAGTATCCGATTTATGTATAAAAAATAACGCTTTGTTTCATTCAGATACGGTTCAAGGAATTGGTCATTTTAATATAGATGTTACTAAAACACCAATAGATTTTTTTACCGCAAGTGCGCATAAATTCCATGGACCAAAAGGTGTTGGGTTTGCATACGTTAAAAAAGGTTTTGGAGTACAACCAATTTTATTTGGTGGTGAACAAGAAAAAGGAGCAAGAGCAGGAACTGAAAATATACACAGTATTTTTGGTATGCAAAAAGCAATGGAAATTGCTTGTGATAATTTAAAGGAAGAATCTACGGATATTCAATCCATTAAAAATTATTTTATTAAGATTTTAAAATCTAATTTTAAGGATATTCAATTTAATGGATTATCAGAAAGTGAAACGGAGAGTAGCTATATTATTTTAAATGTTCGTTTTCCAAAAGCATATCCAATGTTGCTTTTTAATTTAGATTTAAAAGGTATTGCTGTTTCAGGAGGAAGTGCTTGCCAAAGTGGAAGCTCTAAAGGATCTCATGTTTTACATGAAATTTTAAATGAAAAAGAAGCTTTAAAAACATCGGTTCGGTTTTCATTTAGTAAATTTACCACTACAGCAAATATTGATTATGTTATAACCATATTAAAAGAACTTATTAAATAATGTTAAATTATCCATTAAAATTTAATCCCATTTTAAAACAAAAAATTTGGGGAGGAAATAAGTTAGTAAATATTTTACACAAAACATCTAAGGATAAAAACATTGGTGAAAGTTGGGAAATATCGGATGTTGAAAATAATATTTCTATGGTTGCTAACGGAAAATTAAAAGGTGTTTCTTTAAAAGAATTGGTGAAAACTTATAAAGAAGATTTGGTTGGGAAAAGCAATTATAAAGTTTTTAAAGATAAATTTCCTTTACTAATAAAGTTTATTGATGCTGCTCAAGATTTATCTGTTCAAGTGCATCCTAATAATGAATTGGCTAAAAAACGCCATAATTCCTTTGGGAAAACGGAAATGTGGTACATTATGGAAGCCGAGAAAAAATCTAATTTGGTTTTAGGATTTTCAAAAGCAATTACTCCTAAAAAATATAAACAACTGTTAGAGGAAAAATTAATTACTTCAGTTATAAATTTTGAAAAAATAAAAAAAGGAGATGTGTTTTTTATTGAGACAGGAACGGTGCACGCAATTGGAGCAGGAGTTGTTTTAGCCGAAATTCAACAAACATCAGATATTACGTATAGAATTTATGACTGGGACAGAGTAGATAATAAAGGGAAATCTAGAGAATTACATACCGATTTGGCAGTAGAAGCTATAAATTTTTCAACAGAAATTAGGGCAAAGCAGGAATATGGAAAAACTGTAAATGAATTGAATACTATGGTTGCTTGTCCATATTTTAAAACTAATTTTATTCCAATAAATGGAAATTTAGCTTTAGATTATACCAAAACAGATTCTTTTGTAATTTTTATGTGTGTGGAAGGTGAAGCAACTATTTCTATAAATAATAATTTAGAAACTATTAATTATGGAGAAACTATTTTAATTCC
>DGOU01000061.1:2015-4882 GCA_002390165.1 Lutibacter sp. UBA4458 | reverse complement strand
TGAATTTTTTGTGCTAAACTAAAAATTTCTTTGCCAGAGGCATTTCCGTAATTTACCAATACTAAAGCTTGTTTATTGTGAACACCAGCATCACCAAAACGTTTACCTTTAAATCCTGCTTGTTCAATTAACCAACCAGCAGGAATTTTTATTTTGTTTTCTGAGATAATATAATGTGGAATATTTGGATATTTTTTTTCTAAATTTTGAAATAATTCTTTATCAATAACCGGATTTTTAAAAAAGCTACCGCTATTTCCAATTTCATGTGGATCAGGAAGTTTACTTTGTCTAATTGCTATTACGGCATCAGAAATATCTTTAATAGTTGGTTTGGCAATATTTTGCAAATACGTTTTTATTGTACCATATGACGTATTGGTTTTATGGTTTGTTTTTGTAAGTTTAAAGGTAACATTGGTTATAATGTATTTACTTTTTAACTCATTTTTAAAAACCGAATTCCGATATCCAAAATTGCAAGCATCTTTTTTAAAGGTTTTTATTTTACCAGTTGCTATTTCTAAAGCTTCCAATTGATAAAAAGTATCTTTAATTTCTACACCATATGCACCAATATTTTGAATAGGAGAAGTGCCAACATTGCCAGGAATAAAAGATAAATTTTCTAATCCGCCATAATTTTGTGAAATACACCAAAGCACAAATTCGTGCCAGTTTTCTCCAGCTTCCGCAGTAACAAATACAAATTCTTTTTCCGTATCATTAACAATAATACCTTTTAAATTTAAATGAATTACCAATTTGTTTATCGGCCTGGTAAGTAGCATATTACTTCCACCTCCTAATAAAAAAATATTTTTTTCGGCAGTTACAATTTTTTTTAAATCAGAAAAAGTGGTTACTTCAACAAACTTATTTGCAATTTCATCAATTCCAAAAGTATTGTAGTTTTTTAAAGATATATTATTTTTAATGTTCAATTATAAGGTATTATAGGTTTTAATAGCAGCTTTTAAAATTTCTACAGAACGAATTAAATCTTCTTTTTTAAGCACATATGCAATTCTAACTTGTTTAGTTCCAAAACCAGGAGTAGAATAAAACCCAGCTGCAGGAGCAACCATAACGGTTTCATTATTTAAATTAAAATCTTCTAACAACCATTTTGCAAATTTATCAGAATTATCTACTGGTAATTCTGCAACACAATAAAAAGCTCCTTTTGGCGTGCCAACTTTTACACCATCAATTTTTTTAAGTTCCGTAATTAAAGTATCTCTTCGGCTTTTATATTCAACATTTACTTCTTTAAAATAATTTTCAGGAGTTTCTAAAGCAGCTTCACTTGCAATTTGAGCAAAAGTTGGGGGACTTAAACGTGCTTGTGCAAATTTTAAAGCGGTGCTAATAACTTCTTTATTTTTAGAAACTAAACATCCAATTCTAGCACCACACATGCTGTAACGTTTAGATACTGAGTCGATTATAATAGCGTTATTTTCTAATTCAAAATTATGTAAAGCCGATTGGTGTGCAACATTGTCATACACAAATTCTCTATATACTTCATCTGCAATTAAAAATAAATCGTGTTTTTTAACAATAGCAGCTAATTTTTCCATTTCTTCTTTAGAATATAAATAACCAGTGGGATTACCAGGATTACAAATTAATATTCCTTTTGTTTTTGGAGAAATTAATTTTTCAAATTCTTCAATAGGAGGTAAGGCAAAATTATTTTCAATTTTAGAAATTACAGGAACTACTTTTACTCCAGAAGAAGTGGCAAAACCATTATAATTAGCATAAAATGGTTCAGGAATTATAATTTCATCTCCAGGATCAGTAATGCTTCCCATTGCAAAAAGTAATGCTTCAGAACCGCCAGTGGTTACAATAATTTCATTTGCAGTAACATCAATGTTTTGTTTTTTATAATAATCAGCAATTTTAGACCTGTATTCTTCAGAACCTTCCGATCTGCTGTATGCTAATACTTTAACGGTATTGTTTTTTACCGCTTCTAAAGCAACTTCAGGAGTTTTAATATCTGGTTGCCCAATATTTAAATGAAAAACTTTTATTCCTCTCTTTTTTGCATTTTCAGCGTAAGGCACCAATTTCCTTATTGGTGATTCTGGCATATTTTTTCCTTTTAATGATATAGAAGGCATAATTTTTGTGTTTTAAAATAGATAATGCAAAATTGCAAAAATTAATTTAATTTTATTTAACTATTTAGTAATTATTAAAGGTTAAAATTATATTAAAAATTATTTTAATTAATATGGTTTTTGTAGTTTAATACCAAGTTTAAAAAATAATTTATTGAATACTACATTGAAATACATGGTTTTAGGAGTTTTGTCGCTTTTTTTTAGTGGAGTAACTTTCTCTCAGACTTCCTTTCAATTTGTTTCTGAAGCAAAAAAACAAACTATTTCTTTTAAACTTGTTAGTAATCTTATTATTATTCCAATTGAAGTAAATGATAAAAAATTAAACTTTATTTTAGATTCAGGAGTTGGAACAACCATTTTATTTAATATTGAAAAGAAGGATTCTGTAAACTTGCGTAATGTAAAGCCAGTTAAATTAAAAGGATTGGGAAATGCGGAACCTGTAGATGCTATTTTATCTACTAATAATAAATTTAAAATTAAAGATATTGTTAGTGGAAATCAAAAACTTTATGTAATTTTCAATGACTTTTTTGACCTTTCTTCAAAATTAGGAACTACTATTCATGGAATAATCGGCTATAATTTATTAAGAGATTTATTGATTAAAATAAATTATGGAACAAAAAGAATAACATTTTATAATGCTAAAAAAAATAATTTTAAAGGGTGTAAAAAATGCACACCATTTAATTTAGAATTTTATAAATTAAAACCATACAT
>DGOU01000061.1:0-1901 GCA_002390165.1 Lutibacter sp. UBA4458 | reverse complement strand
CTTGGTGAAGGACTGAGTGGTCCGATAAAAGGAAAAAGAACAAAAATAGATGCTCTAATTTTGGGAAATTTTAAATTGAAAAAACCTACAGTTTCTTATCCAGATTCACTTTCCATTGTTCATGCCCTTCAATTTAAAGAGCGTAATGGAAGTTTAGGAGCTAATATTTTAAAACGTTTTACGGTATATTTTGATTATAAAAACAGTAAATTATATTTAAAAAAGAATAGTTCCTTTAAAGATTCTTTTCGATATAATATGAGTGGTATAGAATTAGCTCACAATGGTAAATTATTAGTAAAAGAAGGCAATTCTAATTTATTTAGAATTAATAATAAAACTTCAAGTGAAGATAGTTTTGTTACAAGTATTAGTTATAAATACGCTTTTAAACCTTCGTATATCATTCATAGAGTAAATAAAGATTCTCCAGCTTTTGAAGCTGGTATTTTACCAGGTGATATTTTAATTAAAATTGATAATAAATATTCTTTTAATTATAAATTAGAAGAAATTGTTGAGAAATTTTATCAAAAAGAGGGAACATTGGTTAGAGTAGTGGTTGAGAGATATGGTAAAGATTATTTTTTCCAATTTAAATTAAAAAGTAGATTAAAATAAAAAAACTCCCCAATAGGAGAGTTTTTCTATAATTATTTTTAAAAATCTTAATTTGCTGACATTGCAGGTTTGTTTTTTACAACAGCAGATAATGGTTTAATTACAATTCCTTTAATTCTAAGTACTTTAACTTTTTGGTTAGCATTAGAAAAAATGGTAATTGATTTTGAAAATCCACCAGGTCGGTTAGTTGCATATTTCACACTAATTTTACCAGTTTTACCAGGCATAATAGGTTCGGTAGGCTTAGTTGGTACTGTGCAACCACAACTAGATTTAATGTTTTTAATTACTAAAGGTGATTTACCTACATTAGTAAATTCAAATTCACGAACGCCATTAGCGTTTAATTTAACCGTTCCATAATCTATCACCTCTTTTTCAAATTTGAAAATTGGGGAATTAGAATTAGCTACAGCTTTTACTTGTTGTTTTACTTGACCGTTCATAGTAAATCCTATAAAAGCCAACATTACGAATACTAATTTTTTCATTTTTTTTAATTTTAAAGTGTAAAGTTAGTTATTTTTTTATCCTAACAAAATATTTTAAGTTTATCTAATAATTGTACATTTGCGAATTGTATTACAAATATCAGACCAAAAATGAGCTTAGCATCAAAATATAATCCAAAGGAAACCGAAACGAAATGGTATAATTACTGGATGAAAAATAATTATTTTCATTCTACACCTAATGAAAAAGAACCTTATACTATTGTAATTCCACCACCAAATGTAACTGGTGTTTTACATATGGGACACATGCTTAATAATACCATTCAAGATGTGTTAATTAGGCGAGCAAGGTTAAAAGGATTTAATGCGTGTTGGGTTCCAGGTACGGACCACGCATCTATTGCCACAGAAGCAAAAGTGGTTGCTAAATTAAAGGAAGAAGGTATTGAAAAAACCGATTTAACTCGCAAAGAATTTTTAAAACATGCTTGGGATTGGACGGATAAACATGGCGGAATAATTTTAGAGCAACTTAAAAAACTTGGAGCTTCTTGCGATTGGGAACGCACCAAATTTACTATGGATAAAACCATGAGCGATTCTGTAAATGAAGTTTTTATTGATTTATATAACAAAGGATTGATTTACAGAGGATACCGAATGGTTAATTGGGATCCTTCTGCTAAAACTACCTTATCTGATGAAGAAGTAATTTATGAAGAAAAACCAGGAAATTTATACTATATTAATTATAAAATAGAAAATTCAAACGATGTTTTAACCATTGCAACTACGCGTCCAGAAACTATTTTTGGAGATTCA
>DGOU01000033.1 GCA_002390165.1 Lutibacter sp. UBA4458 | reverse complement strand
AATTTAAAATGGCTCATTTCTTCTTTTACAATACTTACCATTTCATCTGCTAATTCTGAGTATTCTGGAAAACTCATTATTAGGGAATTGGCTGTTGCCGCAGCCTTAAGCTCACAATGTGCGTGATCAATTAAAATTTCATTAATATTTTTCTCGGCAATGTTTGCCCATCTTGGATCGGTTGGTAATTTTAAACCTAGCATTATTTATGTATCAAATTTAAATTTAAGTTTTTGTAAGCTATTCTCTGAACCAACTAAAGTAATAATATCTCCTAATCTTAATCGAGTATATCCGTGTGACATTAATAATTGTCCTTTTCGTTTTACAGAAAGTACTAAAATATCTGTTGGTAATCGTAAATCGCGTAATCGAATTCCGTGAATATCTTTATTTCTTATTTCAATATCTATGGTATCTTGACCAGAATCCATACCTAATAATAACGATGCTGCATTTGGTGAACGTACAAAATGATCTAATAAGCTCACCATGGCGGTTGCTGGGTCTATAATTAAAACGCCTAAACTATGGAATTTTTCAAAATTTCTTCGGTCATTTAATCTAACTATTACCACTTTTGTTCCTATATTTTCATAAATAAAAGTAGCAAGCTTTAAATTTTCTTCATCGGAAAGTAATAAAATGATGGATTCGTAATTTTGCAATTCAAGTTTGAGCAATTCCTTATACGAAATGGATTTTAAACAAATTACTTCAAATTCTTTATCTATGGTTAAGTTTTTAGACTCAATTTGGGCAATTTTAACCTCCCAATTATTTTGTTTTAATTGTTTGGCTAAAGCTAAAGATTGATTTTCAAACCCAAAAATAATAGCATTTTGATTTTCAGGAATTGTTTTTGCTCTTGCTTTTAAATGGCTTTCATGTAAATAATTTAAGGACCATTTAAATAGTGGAGGGCCAATTAATTGGTTCATTACAATAACCGCGATTACAATAGTTTCAAATTCATGTCCCCAAGTAGGAAATTCATGAGAAATGATGGTGGCTAATCCCAATGCAACACCTGCTTGTGTTAAATATGGCATCCATGCAACCAAAGCAAATTTCTTAGGATCTTTTGCTAAATAAACTCCTAATATACCACTTATAAACATAGTTATTAATCTTAAAAAGAAGAACCCAAGAGCTATATTAAAAACGTTTATTAAGGTATGTACGGATAAGGATGCGCCTGTTAATGTGAAAAATATGATATAAATAACAGGGCTTATTTCCTTTAAGGTTTTAGAAAATTCAATTCTATGTTTACTAAAATTTGTAAGCGTAAAACTTGCAACAATACTAATTAATAATGGTTCTAAAGTGAATTCTATTTGTAAAAGGTTTTGAGCTTCAAATGAAATTAGATGTGAAAATAAGTATATTGAATATCCTAAAATTATAATTGCTACCCCTTTTAATTGTAAATCTGCTTTGGTTAAAAAAGGGAAGGATAAAACTTTGCCAAAAATTATACCTAATCCTATAGAAGCTACTAATTCTAACAGTAAAATGATAAAGAATAATAAATTTGTAGGTTCGTCATTAATAAAGGCTTTTGCAATAGAAATACTTATTGCAAATAATATAATTACCAAAACATCTTTTACTACAGTAACTCCCATAACTGTTTTGGTAAAGGGGCCATTAGCTCGCAATTCATCAATAACAGCAATTGCTGAAGAAGGTGACCTTGCTACAAAAATAGTAGCAAAAAGAATAGCAACTGCAATTTTATGGGTTGTTGGCATATTTGCCATAAAAGGAATAACATCTGCAACAAAATAAATGGTAATCGAGCTTAAAATAAAGGTGATAAATAACTGGCTTATAGTCATCCATTTTATACTATTTATTCTACTTCTTAATTCTTTTAAATATAATTCGGAACCAGCAGAAAAAGCAATGATGGATAAAGCTATTTCATTTAAAAAATTTAATTCTTTTAAGGCTTTTGGTGGTATAAAATTTAAAAAGGAAGAACCTGCAATAATTCCAGTAATAATTAATCCGGTTATTAAAGGAAATTTATTCTTTTGAAAAATTTTAGCAATTACATTTGCTGCAATTGCAACAATTAAAAAGCCAATTAAAAAAGTTATGATTAATTTTATGCTCAAAATAATATTAGGTATTAAAAATTAAATATCTAAATCAAAAGTTTTTTTAAGTGTTTCTATGGCACTATTTTTCTCCTTTAACTTTTGATATTTTTCTAAAGGAGTGTATGCATATTTTTTGGTTGCCTTTTCATTAACTGTTATAAAAACTTTAATTTTAAAATTATTCAGTTTTTCTCTCAGAAACTTTAGTAATGGATTTAAACTTAATTTAAGTTGATTTTCCATAACAAAATTAGGCAGTTCAATATAAAAATTACGTTCTTTAATTGTAGGGCTATTTGCAGTCATAATAGCCGCTAAACTATTTTTCCCTTTTTCTTTTAATTTATCGGAATAGGTTAGCCATAATCTAATTGCTTCATTTTCAGTAAAATCATCTATTGGTAAACCTTCAATTTCTTCAAAATCAACTTCAATTTTTGCAATTTCTTTTTTATGATTAATACTTTTTAAGGATAGAGGGGAAGGTCTTCTATTTTCAATTTTTAAATCAGGTTTTACTATTTTTTTTGGTGGTTTTAATGCAATAGGTTTTTGTACTGTAGTTTTTTTAGGTGTTGCTAAAGGTTTATTAAAAGCAGGATTATAAACTCTATTATTTGATGTTTGAAAATGTAAGGCTGCAATTATATAAGGTTTGCTATTTTTTTTTTCTCCATCAAAAGTGATAGAGGCTAATTGCATTATAGTAAGTTCAATTAATAACCGCTGATTTTTACTGCTCTTATAATTCAAATCGCATTGATTTGCAATTTCTATTGCTTCAAGAAGAAAGCGTAAATCGCATTTCTTTGCTTGATCAAGGTATTTTTTCTTTGCATTATCGCCAACTTCTAATAATTCAATAGTAGTTTCATCTTTGGCAACCAATAAATCTCTAAAATGAGATGCTAAGCCAATAATAAAATGATGCCCTTCAAAACCTTTTGCTAAAATGGCATTAAAATGTAATAATAATTCAGGTATTTTATTTTCTAAAATTAAATCTGTAGCAATAAAAAACTCATCATAATCTAAAACATTTAAGTTTTCGGTAACTGCTTTTCGAGTTAAATTTTCACCTGAAAAACTAACTACTCTATCAAAAATAGAAAGTGCATCACGTAATGCTCCATCTGCTTTTTGAGCAATGATGTGTAAAGCATCATCTTCGGCAGTTATACCTTCTTTTTTTGCAATATTTTTAAGGTAATTTTTTATATCAATAATTTCAATTCGTTTAAAATCAAAAATTTGACAACGAGATAATATAGTAGGAATTATTTTATGCTTTTCTGTAGTTGCAAGTATAAAAATGGCATGTTCAGGCGGCTCTTCTAAGGTTTTTAAAAACGCATTAAATGCAGCTGCGGAAAGCATATGTACCTCATCAATAATATATACTTTATATTTACCAGTTTGAGGTGGAATACGAACCTGATCGGTTAAACTTCTAATATCATCTACAGAATTATTAGATGCAGCATCTAATTCAAAAATATTAAAAGCAAAATCCTCGTCTGTAGTATTGGTAGTAGCTTGGTTAATTTGTTTGGCTAAAATTCTGGCACAAGTAGTTTTGCCAACACCACGCGGACCTGTAAATAACAATGCTTGTGCTAAATGATTACTTTTTATAGCATTTTCTAGCGTATTGGTTATTGCTTGTTGCCCAACTACATCTTCAAAGGTTTGTGGTCTGTATTTTCGTGCCGATACTATAAAGTGCTCCATAAATTTTCTTATGCTAACAAAAGTAGAAAAATAAGTGATAATTTTAGCTTGATATTAAAAAAAAACCTAACAAAATTTTGCTAGGTTTTAAACTGCTAAAACTAGAATTAGTTAGTCTTCAATTTCGTAAATTTTATTATACAAATCTTGATATTTTTTAATAATAACGTTTCTTTTTGGCTTCATAGTTGGCGTAAGTAACCCATTATCAATTCCCCAAACTTCAGGAGTTAATTCGAAACGTTTTATAGTTTCCCATTTACCAAAGTTTTTATTTCCTTT
>DGOU01000113.1:6692-9502 GCA_002390165.1 Lutibacter sp. UBA4458 | reverse complement strand
AACATTTTTACAGAGTGTTGCGTTGGCTTAGTTTTTAATTCACCGGCAGCTGCTAAGTATGGCACTAAAGTTAAATGAATGGACATGGCATTTTCTTCGCCTAATTCCCATAATAATTGTCTTACAGATTCTACATAAGGTAATGATTCTATATCGCCAACGGTTCCGCCAATCTCAGTTATTACAATGTCAAACTTACCGGTATTTCCTAAAATTTGAATTCGATGTTTAATTTCATTTGTAATATGAGGGATTATTTGTACGGTTTTTCCTAAAAATTCTCCTTTTCGTTCTTTGTCAATTACAGATTGATAAATTCTTCCTGTGGTAACGTTGTTAGCTTGTGAAGTTGGAATATTTAAAAAACGTTCATAATGTCCTAAATCTAAATCGGTTTCAGCACCATCATCGGTCACATAACATTCGCCATGTTCATAAGGATTTAAAGTTCCTGGGTCAATATTTATATATGGATCTAGTTTTTGAATAGTAACAGAATAACCTCTTTCTTGTAATAATTTTGCTAAAGATGCTGCTATTATGCCTTTTCCTAGAGAAGAAGTAACGCCTCCTGTTACAAAAACGTATTTAGTGTTTTTCATTGTGTTTAGGTTTGGGCAAAAGTACTAACTCTATTTTAGTTGGCAAAAAAGAAACCTTCAAAAGTTGCATAAATTTTAAAGGTTTTTAAAACTAAAGTATATTATTTCTTTTTCTTGCTTCGTATCATTGCTTCCAGTTGATCCCACATTTCTTCGGGTATTTCTTCTAACATATTAAATTCTCCGGCACCTTTTAACCATTCTCCACCATCAATAGTAATAACTTCGCCATTTACATAGGCAGAAAAATCACTCATTAAATAAGCTGCTAAATTTGCCAATTCCTGATGTACGCCAACTCTACCAACAGGAACTTTCTTTTTCATGTCAAACTTTTCTTTCAAATCACCAGGTAATAATCTATCCCAAGCGCCTTTTGTAGGAAAAGGACCTGGAGCAATAGCATTAGAACGAATGCCATATTTTGCCCATTCCACAGCAAGAGAACGGGTCATAGCTAAAACGCCAGCTTTTGCAGTTGCTGAAGGAACCACATAAGCAGAACCTGTCCAAGCATACGTGGTTACAATGTTTAAAATGGTAGATTTTGGTTGTTTCGTTTTTATCCAATGTTTTCCAAAAGCCAAGGTGCAATTTTTACTTCCTTTTAATACAATATCTATAACTGTGTCAAAAGCATTAGCAGATAATCGTTCTGTTGGACTAATAAAGTTACCTGCTGCATTGTTTAAAAGTCCGTCAACTTTACCAAACTTTTCTATAGTTTTTGCTAAAACATGTTCCACCTCATTATAATTTCTAACATCACATGCAACTGCTAAAACACTTCCGCCAGTTTTTTCTTCTAATTCTAACTTAGCTTTTTCTAATTTTTCTAAATTTCTTGATGTAATTACAACCTTAGCGCCAAGCTCTAAAAAATAGGTAGTCATTGCTTTACCTAAGCCACTACCACCACCTGTTACAACGATAATATTATTTTTTAAACTACCTTCTTTTAACATCGGTTTTTGATACATACTTTAATCCTTTTTTAATTTTTATAAATGTATGTATTTTTTATTTTTTAATAATCGAATAAAATTTTTATATTTTTTTAAAATTCTATTTGTCAAACACAAAAGTAATTGTATATTTGCCCACGCTTTTAGGGAGCGAAATACAAGAAGTAAAATAACTGAAGATACACGATTTAAAGATATAAGAAATGAAAAGGACTTATCAGCCATCAAAAAGAAAAAAAAGAAATAAACATGGGTTCAGAGAACGTATGGCAAGTGCTGCAGGTAGAAAAGTATTAGCTAGAAGAAGAGCTAAAGGTAGAACAAGGCTTAGTGTATCGTCAGATCCGAGACCAAAAAAATAATGAAACAATAGTTTTATATATAGGGTGTTACTTTTATTAGTAACACCTTTTTTTTTACCCTTTTAATAAGTTTTTAAAACTATTTTAAATAAAAAAATAAAAATTATAGATATTTACAAATAAATAACACATTTATAAATGCCAAAAAATACTAACATAAAATCGGTTTTAATTATTGGGTCAGGTCCAATTATTATTGGTCAAGCTTGTGAATTTGATTATTCTGGATCTCAAGCTATTCGCTCTTTAAAAGAAGAAGGAATTGAAGTTGTTTTGATTAACTCAAATCCTGCAACTATTATGACAGACCCTTCTTTGGCAGATTATGTGTATTTAAAACCGCTGACTACTAAATCTATAGTTGAAATATTACAAAAACATTCAAATATTGATGCGGTTTTACCAACAATGGGAGGTCAAACCGCTTTAAATTTATGTATTGAAGCGCAAGACAAAGGTATTTGGGAAGATTTTAATGTGCATTTAATAGGTGTAGATATTGACGCCATTAATATTACTGAAGATAGAGAACAGTTTAGGAAATTAATGATAGAAATAGGAGTGGGGCAAGCCCCTTCTGCTACTGCTGGTTCTTTTTTAAAGGGCAAAGAAATTGCACAAGAATTTGGTTTTCCATTGGTTATTAGACCATCCTTTACTTTAGGTGGTTTTGGTGCTTCTATTGTTTATGAAAAAGAAGATTTTAATCATTTATTACGAAGAGGTTTAGAGGCTTCTCCTATTCATGAAGTTATCATAGATAAGGCTTTGTTGGGTTGGAAAGAATACGAATTAGAGTTGTTGCGTGATAAAAATGATAATGTTGTTATTATTTGTACTATTGAAAATATGGATCCTATGGGAATTCATACTGGAGATTC
>DGOU01000113.1:3796-6664 GCA_002390165.1 Lutibacter sp. UBA4458 | reverse complement strand
TGTAATGTGCAATTTGCTGTAAGTCCTGATAAAAATGAAGATATAATTGCTATTGAAATTAATCCAAGAGTTTCTCGTTCCTCTGCTTTAGCATCTAAAGCTACAGGATATCCTATTGCTAAAATTGCAACAAAATTAGCTATCGGTTATAATTTAGATGAATTAAATAATCAAATTACCAAAACAACATCGGCATTATTTGAACCTACTTTAGATTATGTAATTGTAAAAATACCTCGTTGGAATTTTGATAAGTTTGAAGGCTCTGATAGAACGGTTGGGCTACAAATGAAATCCGTTGGAGAAGTAATGGGTATAGGTCGTTCATTTCAAGAAGCATTGCATAAGGCAACACAATCTTTAGAAATTAAAAGAAATGGATTAGGTGCAGATGGTAAAGGCGAAAAAAGATATGATGTAATAATTGAAAAATTAAAATATCCAAGTTGGGATCGTGTTTTTGTAATTTATGATGCGGTTCAAATGGGAATTCCTTTAAGTACTATTCACGAAATCACCAAAATAGATATGTGGTTTTTAAAACAGTATGAAGAACTAAGTACTTTAGAGACCGAAATTTCTAAATATAAATTAGAAACTTTATCCTATCCATTATTACTAGAAGCTAAACAAAAAGGATTTGCAGATAGACAAATTGCACACATGATTGGTTGTTGGGAAAGCGATATATATAAAAGGAGAGAAGAACTAGGTATAAATAGAGTATATAAATTAGTAGATACTTGTGCCGCAGAATTTGATGCGCAAACACCTTATTATTATTCTACTTTCGAAAATAAAATGATAACTTCTAACGGTAGCTATGCTGATAATGAAAGTATTGTATCTAATAAAAAGAAAGTAGTTGTTTTGGGTTCAGGACCAAATAGAATTGGTCAAGGAATTGAATTTGATTACTGTTGCGTACATGGTGTTTTAGCGGCAAAAGAAGCGGGTTATGAAACAATAATGATTAACTGCAACCCAGAAACTGTTTCTACCGATTTTGATACCGCAGATAAATTATATTTTGAACCTGTTTTTTGGGAACATATATATGATATTATTCGTCACGAAAACCCAGAAGGTGTAATTGTTCAATTGGGTGGTCAAACTGCACTTAAATTAGCAGAAAAATTAGAAAAATATGGCATTAAAATTATTGGAACAAGTTTTGAAGCATTAGATTTAGCTGAGGATAGAGGTCGTTTTTCTGAATTATTAGTCGATTTAAAAATACCATTTCCAAAATTCGCTTTAGCTACCAATGCTGATGAAGCAATAGCAATTGCTGATGATTTAGATTTTCCAATTTTGGTTCGTCCTTCCTATGTTTTAGGAGGTCAAGGAATGAAAATTGTAATTAACAAAGAGGAATTAGAAAAACACGTAGTTGATATACTGAGAAAAATTCCGAACAATGTTTTATTGCTAGATCATTATTTAGATGGAGCTATTGAGGCCGAAGCAGACGCAATTTGTGACGGAGAAGATGTTTATATTATAGGAATTATGGAGCATATTGAACCTTGCGGAGTGCATTCTGGAGATTCTAATGCAACATTACCTCCTTTTAACATTGGCGAATTTGTAATGCAGCAAATTAAAGATCATACCAAAAAAATTGCTTTAGCATTAAAAACTGTTGGTTTAATAAATATTCAATTTGCAATTAAAGATGATACGGTTTATATAATAGAGGCAAATCCAAGAGCTTCTCGTACCGTTCCGTTTATTTCAAAAGCGTATAAAGAGCCATATGTAAATTATGCAACTAAAGTTATGTTGGGTGAAAACAAGTTGAAAGATTTTAGCTTTAAACCAAAATTAGACGGTTTTGCTATTAAACAACCAGTTTTTTCATTTAATAAATTTCCAAATGTAGATAAACGCTTAGGCCCAGAAATGAAATCAACTGGTGAAAGTATTTTATTTGTAGATAGTTTAAAAGATGATCAATTTTATGAGTTATATTCTCGTAGAAAAATGTATTTAACTAAATAAATCAGTACTATTAGGTGAGTTTGATTTATTTAAAATGTTACATGTTATTAATTTAGTGTTTTTATGGTAGCATTTACCTTTCTGACTTAGCAGTAATATCATTAGTTTTTCACCATATAAAACCTAAATAACTATTAATAGGAAGTTTTTATGTTTAACTTAGGTTATTAGTTTAATTATCTATAAAAATCACTTTATTTTTTTATCCGGTTTTCCTTCATTTTTATAACCTAACAATTATCATATTTTAACCATTTTTTTTAAAAAAAGCAGTTAAAATGGAGATTATTATTTTGTGTTAATTGTTACAGTTTTTTAATTTTCTTTTATTGTTGTAATTGTATGTATCTGTATAACAGAGTTGTATAATCGTTATTTTTAATGATTCTAGTTAAATTTATTGCGTAATTAGCTGACATATATCATTGTAAGTCCTTACATGTTGCTATACTTTTACAGTGCAAAAAATCATACAGAAAACTATATAATTTATAAAATTAAATTTAATACTGTTTAATTAAAAAATTATTTAAATAAAGTAAAAATGAAAGAAGAGATTTCTAAATTAATTTGTGATGCTAATGAAGCCGTTGCGAAGGTTGCACATAAAACCAATGAGGTTTGTGCAATTTATCCAATTACGCCTGCATCGCCAATGGGAGAACATGCCGAAGTGTATAGTTCAAAAGGATTAAATAATATTTGGGGTAATGTTCCAAGAATTATTGAAATGCAAAGTGAAGGTGGAGCATCTGGTGCTGTTCACGGTTCCTTACAAGGAGGTGCGGTAACTACTACATTTACAGCTTCTCAAGGGTTGTTGTTAATGATTCCAAATATGTATAAAATGGCTGGTGAATTATT
>DGOU01000113.1:0-3665 GCA_002390165.1 Lutibacter sp. UBA4458 | reverse complement strand
TTAATTTCTCAAGTGGCTACTTTTAAAAGTAGAATACCATTTTTAAATATTTTTGATGGATTTAGAACATCTCATGAAATTACTAAAATGGATGCTATTTCTGATGAAGTTATAAAAGCTATGATGCCAGAAGATGAAATTTTAGCACATAGAAAACGTTCATTAGATCCAGATAATCCAGTGTTACGAGGAACATCTCAAAACCCAGATGTATTTTTTCAAGCTAGTGAAGCATCAAATAGTTTCTATCAAAAAGTTCCTGAAATAGTTCAAGAAACTATGGATGAATTTTATAAACAAACAGGTAGAAGATATGACTTGTTTAACTATGTAGGTCATCCTGAAGCAGAACGTGTAATTATTATTATGGGTTCAGGTGAAGGTGCTGTTGGTGAAGCTGTTGAGGCTATGGTTGCTAATGGTGAAAAAGTTGGAGCATTATATGTACGTTTATATCGCCCATTCTCTATTTCTCATTTTATTAAACAATTACCTAAAACAGTTAAAAAAATAGCAGTTTTAGATAGAACTAAAGAGCCAGGAAGTATTGGAGAACCATTATATTTAGATGTAGTTAATGCATTTGTAGAATCTGGTGAAACTATGCCAGAAATTATTGGTGGTCGTTATGGTTTATCTTCTAAAGAATTTACACCTGCAATGGTTAAAGGAATTTATGATGAATTAGTTAAAAATACACCAAAAAATCACTTTACTATTGGTATTAATGATGATGTAACACATACAAGTTTATCTTACAATTCTGAATTTAAAACTACTAAAAATACAGTTAATTGTATGTTTTACGGTTTAGGTTCTGATGGTACAGTAGGTGCAAATAAAAACTCTATTAAAATTATTGGGGAAACTACCGATAACTATGTTCAAGGTTATTTTGTATATGACTCTAAAAAAGCAGGAGCTCAAACTATTTCGCATTTACGATTTGGACCAGATCCTATTACGGCTTCTTACTTAGTAGATAAAGCTAATTTTATTGCGGTTCATCAATTTAATTTCATTGAAAAATATGATGTTTTAGAAAATATTAAAGAAGGTGGAACATTCTTATTAAATTCACCATATTCTAAATATAAAGTTTGGACTGAGCTTCCAAGTATTTTACAACAAAGAATAATTGATAATAATATTGATTTTTATGTTGTGGATGCAACTAAAGTTGCTCATGAAGTGAAACTTGGAAAACGTACAAATACCGTTTTACAAACATGTTTCTTCGCAATTTCAGGGGTTTTACCTAAAGATGAAGCAATCAAAAAAATTAAAGCTGCCATTGTAAAATCTTATTCTCATAAAGGAGATAAAATTGTTAACATGAACTTTAATGCGGTAGATAAATCACTAGAAAATTTAGAAAAAGTAGAATATCCTCGCCACACAACCAACAAAGATGGTTTAAAACCAATTATGCGTGAAGGTGCAGATGACTTTGTAAAAGAAGTTTTAGGAACTATTTTAGCTGGTAAAGGAGATAGCTTACCTGTTAGTGCATTTACTGCAGATGGAACTTTCCCTACAGGAACAACTAAATTCCAAAAATTAGGAGTAGCAGATTATATTCCAACTTGGGACGATGCAAATTTATGTACACAATGTAATAAATGTGTAAGTATTTGTCCACATGCTGCAATTAGAGCAAAAGTAGTTTCTAATGAAGTGATGGCAGATGCTCCAGCAGGATTAAAACATGTTCCTGCTAAAGGAAGACCATTTGATAGTAAAACAGAAAGTTATGTATTACAAGTTTCACCTGAAGATTGTACAGGATGCGATTTATGTGTAGAAGTTTGTCCTGCAGAAAGTAAAGAAGTTGCAGGTGTATTTGCTATAAATATGGCTAAAAAGATAAATGTTGATAAAGAAGAAAATAAAAACTGGGATTTCTTTATTGATTTACCTAACTACGATAGAACAGCATTAAAAACTTCTACCGTAAAAGGATCACAATTTTTAGAACCTTTATTTGAGTTTTCAGGTGCTTGTCCTGGTTGTGGTGAAACACCATACATTAAATTAGTTACACAATTATATGGAGATAGTATGATGGTTGCCAATGCAACAGGTTGTTCATCTATATATGGTGGTAATTTACCAACTACACCTTACACTAAAAATAGTGCGGGTAGAGGTCCAGCTTGGGCAAATTCACTATTTGAAGATAATGCTGAGTATGGTTTAGGTATGCGTTTAGCATTAACTAAAAAACAAGATATAGCTTTTGATTTATTAAAATCTATGGAAGACCAAGTAGGAAGCGATATAGTAAAGCAAATTGTTGACAATATTGAGGAAGATGAGACTCAAAAAGAGTTGAAACTAAAACAAATTGATGCACTTAATAGTATTTTAGATACAATAGATACTAAAGAAGCTAAAAATCTTAAAGATCTTTCTGAGTACTTACGTAAAAAATCAGTTTGGATATTTGGTGGCGACGGATGGGCTTATGATATAGGATTTGGTGGTTTAGACCATGTATTGGCGTCTGGTGAAAATGTAAATATTTTGGTTATGGATACTGAAATTTATTCAAATACTGGAGGTCAAGCATCAAAAGCTACTCAAATGGGTGCAAGTGCTAAATTTTCTATAGGTGGTAAAACAACTCCTAAGAAAAGTTTAAGCTTACAAGCGGTGTCTTATGGAAACGTGTATGTTGCTCAAATTGCAATTGGAGCTAAAGATAATCAAACTTTAAAAGCAATTCAAGAAGCAGAAGCATTCCCTGGAACTTCTATAATTATAGCTTATTCACATTGTGGTGACCACGGATACGATTTACGTTATGGTGCTGATCATCAAGCAAAAGCAGTTGAAACAGGTTATTGGCCATTATTTAGATTTAATCCTTTAGAAGTAAAAGGAAAGAAATTTAAATTAGATTCCAAACAACCTTCAGCTCCTTTAAGTGACTTTATGTATAGCGAATCTCGTTTTACCAGAGTTGTTAAAGACAATGCAGAAAAAGCAAAAGAATTGTTAGACGAAGCCCAAGAAAAAGTGGAAACACAATGGGAACGTTTAGAGCTTTATAAAAATTTATAATTCTATTAGATAAAAGTGCTGAATACTTAGGTGTTCAGCACTTTTTATATAAAAAATATTAGAAACCAAAAATAGTTATTCTATGAAAACAAGATCCAAGGCATTTTTAGACGAAGCCGAAAAAAAACTTAACGATGCAAAAGAGGAAATGTTTAAGCCAGAAGAGGATATGGTTAGCTATTCTGTTTGTAAAAATTCACAAATTGCAATTGAAAATTTTTTAAAAGGATATTTAACTCAGAATAATATTCAAATTAAAAAAAACGAAACTATAGATACTTTATATAACAAGTGCATTACTTTTAATAAAAATTTTAAAAGTGTAGATTTAAGTGCAACTAGCTGTAGGCATCATATTATAGATTCTCGTTATTGTTCAGAAATTCCTAAAATTAGTGCTTGTTTAGATACCGCAGATGCGTTAGATACGTATTTTCGTAAAAACAATATTATATAAGTATTGCTTTAAATTTCATTTGACAAAGCAAAAACTTACTGTACATTTGTAATAAAATAATACGAATGAATTATATTTTATTTGATGGTGCAGTTCATAATGCCCTATTACCCTTAACATACACAAAACCAGTGGCAGATTT
>DGOU01000120.1 GCA_002390165.1 Lutibacter sp. UBA4458 | reverse complement strand
GCTATTCGCGATATCGCCAATCTTGAAAATTCCCATTCCAATACATCAGAAAAAATTGCATTTTAGGTTCAATTAAACGAATTTTAGGATGGTCCGGTATTTCAAACAGCCGTGTTCCTGTCTTCACACCAAACTCTTTTTTCATTCGTGGAGATGCTGCGAGCACCACGCTGCCTTTTTGTTCTAAGTTTCCGATGATGGTGATTGCTTCTTCCATCACATCTAATCCAAGGTCTGCTGCTTCACAGCTCGCATAGAAACACGCATGTCTAAACAAGCAATATCTCGTACAGGCATGGTTTATACAATATCAAACCCTTAATAGAACGTTCGTTCCATCGCAACTCGCAGAAGTAAGATTTATCAATTGCAATTAAATGCAATTAAAACAACTGTTTTTGATAAAAAAAGCATCTCATCAGAGATGCTTAAAATTGAAATTACATATTCGAAGAAGCAGAAAAATTTCATTAAGATTGATATATACTAATTGTTATTAAGTCATTTATTTATTTGTGACCTCATCTAAGTCCAAGTCATTTAACTCGTCACTTCTAATGTTTTCGAAAGTTTTATCACCTTTCCATTGATATAAATAATGAGGAGAATTGCTGGTGAAATAGGTTTTATTCTCCTCATTATAAGTATTCAAAAAAAGTAAATACTCGCCCGACTTTAAGTTTACATCTTTATCAGATAGCAATGTAGTAAACTTTCCAGTCTCAATATTCTTATACGCTACAATTTCTGTAAAAGTTATTACCTGATTCTTTGAAATATCTAAACCGGTATCATTTTTAAATACTTCTTTTATTTTTATATCATATAAAGCTTTTTTAGCAGGTACTTCAATCAAAGTGTGGTTATTTGGAATATGGGCTCTTACAATAAGGGCTGCATCCGATTTGATTTCATCAACATTATTAAAGGTTTTTGCTAATCCTGGAGAGTGTATCTCCTCTTGAAATGAACCTTTTACATAATAACTCGTTAAGCCTAATGTTAAACCTATCAAACCAATTATTAGAAATTTTTTCATGTTTTTTTCACTCTCCTTAATATAGTCCAATAATGTTATTTTTATCATAGGTCGTCGGACTATCTAATCCCCAAATATCACCTTCATCCATGACTGAACTTGTAAATGCTTTTGTAGTATGAGCAAGACCAAGTACATGTCCGGCTTCATGCATGATTACCCTTTTTTTATTAGTAGAACTTAATGGATCAGTATTCGCTCTTATCAAATATATGTTCCCCCAATCGTAAGGACCTGTTGTGTCATCTGGACTAGGTACTCCGAATCCATAAAAACCTCTAGCGGCCCATTCAGCTGCAGTTAATCCTAATTCGTTAGTATAACTTCTAACCCATACATCAACAGGTTGCGAGATACCTATGTCTTTAAAATTTTTATAAGAAATGTAATTACTCAGCCCGTTCCATGCTTTCAGGCCGTTATCAATTGGTGTTGTATAAGTAGAGCTAACATTATAGCTAACTCCATAATATACTACTCTTTGATGCCACTTCCCCCCAAAATATTCAGCATAGGTTAATGTTCCAAAACCTATTGAAAAAAATAGAGCAAAATTTAATACAAATAAAAATTTTTTCTTCATTGATAGTTACAACTCCTTTTAGAATTTTCTGTCAAATTAAATATTACAATTATTTCAATAAATAGTAAATAATATAATGTCGGGAAACTTATTTTGAAATTTGTATTTATTCTCAGATTTCAAATATTTATTTCCCAATATATATATCTTTCCTTTTTTGAGTGCTTTGTTAAAGTTAATGGTTATTTTTTACTAAGCAAAATACGTTTTGCGGTAATTCACAATCAGATGTGATTGTGAAGTTTTTGTTGAACAAGCACACATTAATAAAAACCTTAAAATGGTCAAAAAAAACATTTAATTAGGGGGTGGAAGTATGTTTAAATCTTATTTATTCATTTTAGGTCCCGTATTAATAATTATATTAAAGTCTATAAACATGCTAATAACAAAACTAACAATAAAGAAAATAAGATTAATCTGACAAAACTTGAAACAGTGGAAGAAGCAAAAAAAGAAATCATCGAATTGCAAATGAAGTGAATACTTTAAACGTACACATTGCTTAAAGAAATTATTATCAAAAGCTAAAAATAAGAAAAAGCCAGGATCATGGCTTTTTCTTTTCTTTATTCTTTAATTGTTTTTTTCGATTTCATTTTCACTTTCTGTGACCACCAAGTAAACTCGAACGGTGAATGGCAGTACCTGCATCTGTATAAGAAACTGCCCGTAAGATAGCCGTTGTGCCATATTTTCTGCGGATCTGATCCATCGTCTCCCCCAATTTACGCTTTTGCCATTTGCGTGCTTCAAATAGGCTGAGTTGCATGGACGATTCATCTTGTAAATTGGTAATTGATAATGAAATTTGACGTACAGGTTTATCTTGGTGGAACTCGTAAAAAAGATTTTGGCACACACGATAGATTTTTAGGGTTTCATTCGTTCCTTCTTCTATCGTCCGTGAACGTGAAAACCCTCCTCCAAAGACTTCTTTGCTATACCCCATACTTAAATGAATGGTCCTTCCAACTTTTCTAGCCTCACGAGCACGTCTCGCTACGTCTTCACACATTTCAAGTAATACCGTAAAGATATCTTCCGTTTTTACATAATCTCGAAACAAAATTTGCCCTTTTCCATAACTAACTTGCCCTTCCATTATAGGTGCACCAAGTTCTGATAAATCAATTCCCCAGGCATGATGATAGAGCTGATTGCCCATAACGCCAAAGCGTTCTTCAAGCGTTTTCAAATTGCTATTCGCGATATCGCCAATCTTGA
>DGOU01000208.1 GCA_002390165.1 Lutibacter sp. UBA4458 | reverse complement strand
GTCCATACATCTATTCTACATTCAGTATTTTAGATAAAATTTAATAATAAAGTGAAAAGAGCATTGTACTCTTTTCACTTTATTATTACTTAGTTATTAACCAATCTTTAATCTTTAGTTGATTTTTCTTTTCTAATTTGTTTACATATTGGCTACCAACTATACGATAGTAAACTGATTCTTTATAGTCTTGTTTAAGAATATCTTTAAACAAAGTCACATCTTCGACTATTAGTCGTTCAAAAGTCTCTGTTTCGAAAGAAGTCAAAGTATGATAATTTTTTAAGTAATATTGAAGAGATGAATTGTTTTTAATCCGATTATTATAAAGATCTTCAATATAACGTTTATTTAAAAACCTATGTTCCAAACTAAAATAATTATTCAACTCTTCTGAATTTAGTTTGGGTGGATATAAGGAAAGGTTTAGAAATTCGTATCTTATTTTTTTATTTGTAATATAGTAAATAGATTGGAATCTATAGGTATCGAAAATATTAAAAGATTCATTTATTTTTTTTATTTCTTCTGTAAAATCTTCGTACTGATAAAATATAGAATTCTTATCTAGACTACTAGGAAAATAGTAGTTCTTTTCTTTCTCTAATTTATTTGCTCTCCAGGTGTATAGGCCACCAGATAATTCTTCACAGTAATTAGAAACGATATAATCTAATTGTCTATTAATTAATTCAAAATTTTTGTTAGATTTATATAATATAGGTATTAAATTGGTTGAAAGAACCATTTGTTGCTCAATAATTTTTTCATGCATAGTATCGTAAACCTTCCTTTTGGCTTTTGATTGAATAAATGATGATCTAAAAAGGAATATTATTAAGAAAGATATTAATAATAATACTAATGTTGATAATGCATTGAGTAACTTTAAATCTATGTTAAATCCTTTAAAAAATGAGTTGACATAATCAATGGATAAGCCACTTAAAAAAGTATTTTGATAATAGAAGAAAATGATAAAACAAATCATAAAATTATAAAATGATGGTTTAAATACTTTTTTAATTTTATTAAATAAATTTATTATGCTTATGTTATTTAAACTTAGATCTCTTACTCTAAAAAAAAGTAAGGAAGAAACATCAATTATCGAGGGAGATATTTTATACAGAAACTTATCTATATAATAATAAATTTCAGAAATAAATGTAATTATAAAGAGGTTATCTTTTTTTATTAACGAAAAATAAATAATACTTACTATTTTATATTGAAGAAAGAAAATAATTATTTGGATAATAATTATAATTAAAGCAAATATTACTTGAAGGGAAAGATATTGGAATAAAATTGTTGTTAAAATATAATCGAAAATAATGTCTATAAATCTGAGTAATTTATAGATAGGGTTATTTGATAATAGATTTTCAATAGAAGTAAGCAAATGTTAACACCTTCCTAAATAATTATTCAACTATATTTTTAAGAATCAGTACAATTGTTATGTATTAAGCAAGCCCTTCTTTTGTACATACTAAATCCTTAATTCCATCAGGACCTCCTAATGGATGTGATGGGTCGATAGAGAGAAATCCCTCTGAGTAAAGGATATTACTATCCAATCTTTTAGCAGGATGATTGTCCTTTTGTCCATTCTCTTAGTCTATGCCAAGTCTCTTCGCCATTTAACCTTCTTCTATGCGATAAACTCATTAAATTACTTCTCTTCTAAAGCATTAACGCAGTGCCATTTAAATACCATTAAATCTGATTATATACTAAATTAAAATACAAGAATACACCATGTAGTTGTTGTGATTTTTACTTGTAGATAAAATAGATGCGCGTTATAACTTCTTTATGAACTAAAGGGGGAATCATACCGAGTAAATGGCAAGAGATCTAACCAGGATGAGCCACTGCAACAGGAAACAGAACATGGAGCAGATAGGTCATTAGCAGATGACCTGTCTGCTCCTTTTTATGTAGTAGTGAAAGTTTAGGTTTTAAGTAATGGTTAACTAAAAAAGTTAAAAAATGGTATTGTTAAATTGATAATATATGGGGGTGCTGATTTGGTTCATCTAAAAACGAATGATTCAATAAAGATAATGACTTTAAATGTTAATGGTTTTCGAGGTGGAACAGAAGTAAAAGTACCAGATAAAATATGTTTGGAAAACATGGAGAAAATAAAGCAATTGATTGATGGAATTATAATAAATAAAGATGACATTATTATACTGCAGGAGGTACCACATAGAATTAAAGAAGTTGGTAGAAAGAATTGGTTTAATAATCCTTTATACAATAAATTTAATGAAATTTTTAGTGGTTACAAAATATTAAAACCAAAACATCTACTGGATTACTCAATGCAATGTACAAT
Source organism: Lutibacter sp. UBA4458 (assembly GCA_002390165.1). Classification (GTDB taxonomy): domain Bacteria; phylum Bacteroidota; class Bacteroidia; order Flavobacteriales; family Flavobacteriaceae; genus Lutibacter. The sequence continues at coordinate 3,195 of DGOU01000208.1, read as the reverse complement.
AGCATTATGTAAAAAAGAAAGTTCATGGGAGCAACTAAAAGTAGATATATTACAATATGATAATCAACATTCTTATGGAAACAAGTTTGTCGATGTCGAGTTAGCATGTGGTAAATTAACTTTATTAGGAGTTCATATGCCTCCAGATGAAGATATGTGGGATTTATTAATTAAGTCATTAAGTACTAAACCATACACATATATTTTAGGTGATTTTAATGCTTATGAGAGAAGAGGAGAAATGTATAAAAAGCCTGATGATATAAGAAAATGTGGTTATAATCATCTGATAGCAAATAATATATTAACTTGTTATTCATATAATTCATCAATAGATAATATTTTTATAAAATCAGACTTTACTATTAAAAAAAATATGGAAATTAAAGTTTTCAATACTAAACTTACAGATCATGCATTATGTGTTTTAAAACACGGTTATTAAATAAAATTTAAAGGGAAACTCAATATGTTTAGATGATCAAAACCGCACTTACATTAGTTGCGGTGAACCGTATCATAAGTAAGGGTAAAACTGAAAGGGAGGCTAATGCTTCCCTTATTGTTTCGGTTTAATTAATCTCTTAACTCTTTTCTTTTATCTATAAAAATACAATTACTTGGGAGGTGAAATGTAAATGAATATTAAGAATAAGCCTGAAGTTAGATATGCTCTTTGGAAAGCATATCAGAGGAGATGTGCTATTTGTTTAGATGATCTATTTAATTACTCTGATTTGCAAATAGATCACATAATACCAAATTCGATATTTAAAGATGAAATTAAAGCAAAAGAGGCTATAAGAAAGTATAATTTATTCCCTGATTTTAATTTTAATGGTTTAGAAAATTTAAGACCGGCCCACCATAAGTGCAATAATAATAAAAGAGCTATTGAACTACCCCCAGAAGTTATTTCAATTTTACTACAACGAGCACAATCAAGAATAAATGATGTAAAAAAATATATTAAAAAATTTGAAGAAGAAGCAAAATACGCACTAAATATAGAGGTAATTAGAAAGCAATTAAATGAAGGTCAAATCACTCTAGAAGAGTACGTTGATCGTATAAATAATTATGTTTCAGATTTTGGTGTTGAGGACTATAAAAGCTTTTCAGCAGATCGGAAATTCTTACGATACAAAAATAAAACCGTTATTTTAGAAGGTTATCTCCCAACAGTAGGGGAGAACAGAGGAAGTTGTTTGTTTACATTCAATAGTTTCTATATTAGAGGTACTAATATCAGTTTAAACCACAAAGAAATATTTAGTGAATTATATCCGGGTAACAATACACCTTTGGAATTTGATTTGCGTCGCTATATTGTAGCAAAGTTAGATGAAGATAATTTTATTATTCAATTAGGAAATTCAAGATTTAATTTAAATTATGAAGAGGTAAGTAATTTATGTAGTGTTATTGATAAGTTTATTAATGAATATGTTAGTGCTTTAAAAGAATTGGAGGAAATCATAGATTGTAAGGATTTCCATCCCAATTATTATGATTCTTCAAACTATCATTTATTGAAAGTGAACATGAGTCTTTGGAGTAAAATACTTGAATTCTCTAGGGTATATGATTATGAAAATGGAAATACAAAATGGCATATATTTGATGCATCTGGAAATAATATGTTGAAGATTTATATTAAAGATGATACTGAAATTTATAATCGAGGATATAAATGCATCATACATAGTTTTATAGAAGATCATTACAGTTGGACACCGTCAGATAATGTATGGCTATTGTGGACTGACATGAGTATGACAAAAGAATATGGTACTAAGGATTATTGGACTGTAGATTATACTTATAACTGGCTAATTAAAGAGTTAATACCTGAGGTAATCAAATGGGCGTCTACTGTAAAACCAAAAAGTTTTTTCAAGAAAAAACAATATAGTGAAGGCCTTCAAAATTATAATTATTATTTTGAAGGCGAATTAAGATATATTAGCCCTAGTAATGTGGAAAATAGTGAAAGGTTAAAAGAAATAGTAAATGAATTACACTTATTTTATTCTACAAATAGTTACAGAAGTGTAAATAAAGAAGAGGTAAGAAATATATATAAAGCTATATTAAAAAGTTTTAAAAAATGTAAAAGTCCAGATTACCATTATATTTGTTCTAAGCTTGACATAGATTCAATGACTAGTAATCCCAAAAATATAATAAATTATTTAGAAAATAAAATAATTCAATATGATGGTTTTGAAATAATCAAACTTTACTCTTCCCAAATTGATTTACTTTTTAGAGTTCTGCATTCTAATTTAACAGATATGATGGATAAATTAGAAATTGACGATATTCGAGACTACTTGGAATTAATTGATTGGTATATTAAAGAATTTAATACTGAAAAATTAATTGAAAGCTATAAATAAAAGTAATAGTTAAGAAATTCTTCTTATATAGACTTTACCCTATCCAATGTTACGGGGAACCCTATCATAAGTAGTTGATGTTTTTGCTTTATATTTATCAAATTAGATATGGATACAAAACTAAAGCCGATTTTCTGACCAAACAGAAAATCGGCTTTTACAAATCGTTTACGGATTTTTTCATACTGTACTTCAAGTTATATAATTTTCTAAGTTCACGACGTGTATTTTGCATAGACATTTGCATACAGTCATTAATTTTACTGGGTGTTATGGGTGGCTAAATGCAATATTTTCTAAGATTTTATATTGAACTTATGTAATTGAATCAGGAAAAATAGAATCGTCTATTCGGCGTAATTTATGTACATAGGAGAACACTAAGAAAGTTTTAAGAATTGGTGTGTGTGTTTGTTAAGATTTAACTAGTATCATATCCTTATACGAATCCTATAGGAGTGATCACATGAGCCAAAAGAGATGGAGGAATGAATGTAGTTGAACATTTTGATTTGTGATGATGATAAAGAAATTGTAAGGGCGATTAGCGTCTATTTAGAAAATGAGGGTTATCAAGTATTCAAAGCTTACGATGGGATAGAGGCAATCGATCTTATTCGAGATCATGTTATTCACCTAATTATTATGGATATTATGATGCCAAAAATGGATGGGATTACGGCGACAATGAAGATTCGACAAGATAATATGATTCCGTTAATTATGCTTTCTGCCAAGGCTGAGGATTATGACAAAATACTCGGATTAAATATCGGAGCAGATGATTATATGG
>DGOU01000039.1 GCA_002390165.1 Lutibacter sp. UBA4458 | reverse complement strand
AGGTTTGGAAAATTAGTATTGCATAAGTTTCTAATTTTAGGCTCTAAAGATTCTCCAACATTACATGAATTAGTGTTAAAATATAATAAAATAGCAATTTCTGTTTTTAAAACTTCTTTAAGAACTTCTAGGGTATTAATTGTTTTTGTTTCTTTCATAATTTAAATAAAATAAAGTGTAAATTTACGTTAATTAAAAGATTTTTCAAGTCCATGGAAATAATAAAAGATACCTTAAGTTTAAAACAAATTCAAGCCCTATTTAACAAACAAAAAGAAAATCAGTTTAAGATTGCCAACAAACCCATTTCAGAAAGAAGAAAAAAACTGAAGCAATTAAAAACAGCTATTGAGGTTACTTTTAAAGAGGAAATTAGAACAGCTTTGTATAACGATTTTAAAAAACATGCATCTGAAGTTGATCTTACAGAAATTTACCCAATTATAGGAGAAATAAAATATGTTTTAAATCATTTAAAAAAATGGACTAATAAAAAAAGAGTAACTACACCAATTGCTTTTTTAGGAGCATCATCTCATATTCAATATGAGCCAAAAGGAGTTTGTTTAATAATATCTCCATGGAATTATCCTTTTAGTCTTACTTTTGGACCGTTAATTTCAGCTATTGCAGCAGGAAACACTGCTATTTTAAAACCATCGGAGCATACTATAAATTCTTCTCAACTTATTAATAAAATAATTAAATCTATTTTTAGTGAAGATGAAGTTGTGGTTATTGAAGGTGCTGTGGAAACTTCAAAACATTTATTAAGCCTTCCTTTTAATCATATTTTCTTTACGGGTTCACCAAATGTTGGAAAAATAGTAATGGCTGCAGCGGCTAAAAATTTGACCTCTGTTACTTTAGAGTTAGGTGGAAAATCACCTACAATTATTGATGAAACAGCATCTATAGCTAGTACTGCTAAACGAATTGTTTGGGGTAAATTTATAAATGCAGGTCAAATTTGTATTGCTCCGGATTATATTTTTGTTCACAAGAATAAAAAAGAAGAATTGCTTGTGGCTTTGCAAAAGTATTTAAACATTTTTTATGGTGATAACATAAATAAATCTGATGCATTTCCAAGAATTGTAAATAAATTGCATACAGAACGAATTAAAAATTTAATTGAAGATTCAAAAAATAAGGGAGCTAAAATTGCTTTTGGAGGAATTACTTCTGTAGACGATAAATATGTGCAACCAACTATAATTACTAATATTTCTTTAGATGCTGATATTATGAACCAAGAAATTTTTGGTCCAGTTTTGCCAATTATTAGTTTTAAAGAAATTAAAGAAGTAATTAATTACGTTAACAGTAAAGAAAAGCCATTAGCATTATATATTTATAGTGCTAAAAAAGCTAAGGTTAACCATATAATTAAAAATACCAGAGCTGGTGGAACTTGTGTAAATAGTAACGATATTCATTTTTTTAATAGCAATCTTCCATTTGGTGGTTCTAACAATAGTGGTATTGGAAAATCGCACGGGTTTTTTGGTTTTCAATCTTTTTCTAATGCTAGAAGTATATATAATCAGCATCTACCTGGAGCCTTAGAAATGTTAATGCCACCGTATTCAAATTTCAAACAAAAACTAATTGATTTAACTATTAAATGGTTTTAAAAGATAGTTGAAATGTATATCGTACATTAAATTTAGAAATGAAATGAAAAAAATTACATTTAAAAGGGCGAAAGAAAGTTTCAATCAGGGTATTTCTTACAAAATATTTATAGATGAAAACAAACTTACTGAGTTAAATAACGGAGAGAAAAAAACAATTGAAATACCAAAAGAATTTAAAAATTTATCAATTAAAGCAAAAATGTATGGATGGTGGGGAAGTAAACGAATTGATTTGAAATCATTATCTGCAAATGAAACTGTAAACATTAAAGGAAATAAATTTCTTAATGTAAAATCGATATTTATTGTATTATTGTTACCATTAACTGGACCATTAATGTTTGGCTATGGTCGAGATAATCCTATAATTAAAAATATTGGGATAATTTTATTTATTGTATTAATTGCATTTGCTATTGGAATATTAGTTATCTGGAAAAACAGATGGCTGGAAATGAAAACGGAATAATATACGAATTTCAATAGTGCATAAAATTTATGCTTACGTTTAAGTTAAAGTTTTAACGTATAAACATTCTATAATCTATTTGCTATATGCAAAAAAACTATGATTTTCCAAATACACAAACCTTATAAAAAATAGTCATGAAAGAAATTCAACAAGAATACGATTACATAATTATTGGAAGCGGATTTGGAGGCGCAGTTTCTGCTTTACGATTATCGGAAAAAGGTTACAAAGTTTTAGTAATAGAAAAAGGCAAATGGTTTAAAAAAAAGGATTTTCCAAAAACTAACTGGAATTTAAAAAAATGGCTGTGGTTGCCAACTTTTCGTTTTTTCGGAATTTTTAAAATGACCATGTTAAAAGATGTTACTATAATCAGTGGTACGGGAGTTGGCGGAGGATCTTTAGTATATGCAAACACACTGCCAAGACCGCATAAAGATTTTTATAACAGAGGAAATTGGAAAGGGTTGACAGATTGGGAAACAGAATTAAAACCACATTATGCTGAGGCGGAACGCATGTTAGGAGCTGCCAAAAATCCAAAGTTATTTGATTCGGATAAAGCACTTTTTGAAGTAGCAAAACTCTATAATAAAGAGAAGGAATTTGAACCTGCTAATGTTTCTGTGTTTTTTGGAGAACCAGAAAAAGAAGTGCCTGATCCTTTTTTTAATGGAGAAGGACCAAATAGAGAAGGTTGTAGATTTTGCGGAGGTTGTATGACTGGCTGTAGATACAATGCTAAAAATTCTTTAGATAAAAATTATTTGTATTTAGCACAAAAAAAAGGTGCAGAAATTAAAGCAGAAACTTTGGTAAAAGAGGTGTTGACCAATGGAAAAGAGGATGGTTCAGAAGGTTATATTTTAACGGTTAAAAGTTCAACTTCTTTTAT
>DGOU01000116.1 GCA_002390165.1 Lutibacter sp. UBA4458 | reverse complement strand
TAATCAAGCATTATATAAAAAGTCAATACATATTGGGCTTTCTTTAACATAATTAAATACCTAATCTAAATCTAGCCTATTTGTGATACGGTTCACCGTGACATGTGTAAGTGCGGTTTTTAATTTATATTTTTCTCAGGTTATTCTGCTATCTCTTCTAATAGTAGTAAATTTTTTCTGCTCTTTTTATATTTTTTTAACGTGAAACTAGAATCCCACTTTGAAGATATTTTCTAACTATTAAATTCATAAAATAGCCTTTATGATATCGGTCATTCACATATAAATTATTAAACCATTCTAACTCTCTTAGTTTTTTATGTTTTTATCGATCTTAGTTGTATTTAACCCTGTAATCGATGAGCTTATTACATCCATTGAGGTCAATAAACTCATTATAATTCGAAGTAAACTATTAACGCCTAACCCTAGCCAGTGAATAAAATTTTTCCTTATATCTGCCCTATTTTTCTTTTTATTTCTAATATAAAATAAATCTACTTAAAGCATGTTTGCTCTATATTGCTTTCTTTAAAATATACTCAAAACTTGTTGTGTATATTGCATCAAAAATCGCATGAGGTTTTTTGAAAATAAACGAACATTAAGGAGTTACTCTGTTGAAATATTTATATTGCTTTATCTCTTTATTTCTTTTAAATGGTTTAATATTAAGTTCTATGGATAGCAATTTCCTGATAGATATTTTTGTTTATGTAAGTAATAATATTCCCATCTATTTTGGAATACCTCTACTTTTTATTATTCGACAATATTTTAAAGAAATACGAATATTAATTTTTATTTCTTTATGGATTTTAAGTATGTTTACTTATTTATTAATTATTTCTATTGTTAATCCTTAAAAAATTTATTTGCCTTAATAAATAAAACAAGTGGAAGACATTATACCAGTTTTCCACTTGTTTTTTAACCGCCTTTACTTATGATACGGTTCTCCGTAACGTTAGATAGGGTAAAGTCTATATAAGCAGAATTTCTTATCTAATATTTTTATTTATAGCTTTGAATTAATTTTTCAGTATTAAATTCTTTAATATACCAATCCATTAATTCCAAGTAGTCTCGAATATCGTTAATTTCTAATTCATCCTTTATATCTGTTAAATTAGAATATAGAACTCTAAAAAGTAAATCAAATTGGGAAGAATAAAATTTTATTATTTCAAAACCATCATATTGAATTATTTTATTTTCTAAATAATTTATTATATTTTTTGGATTATTAGTCATTGAATTTATATCAAGCTTAGAACAAATATAATGGTAATCTGGACTTTTACACTTTTGAAAACTTTTTAATATAGCTTTATATATTTTCCTTACCTCTTCTTTATTTACACTTATGTAGCCATTTGTAGAATAAAATAATTGTAATTCATTTACTATTTCTTTTAACTTTTTTCTATTTTTCACATCACTTGAGTTAATATGTCTTACTTCGCCTTCAAAATAATAATTATAATTTTGGAGGCCTTCATTATATTTTTTCCACTTAAAAAACCTATTTGTTTTTACAGTAGACGTCCATTTGATTACCTCAGGTATTAATTCTTTAATTAGCCAATTATAAGTATAATCTACCGTCCAATATTCCTTAATGCTATATTCTTTAATCATACTCATGTCAGTCCACAATAACCATACATTATCTGATGGTGTCCAACTGTAATGATCTTCTATAAAACTATGTATAATGCATTTATATCCTCGATTATAAATTTCAGTATCATCTTTAATATAAATCTTCAACATATTATTTCCAGAAGCATCAAATATATGCCATTTTGTATTTCCATTTTCATAGTCATATACCCTAGAGAATTCAAGTATTTTACGCCAAAGATTCATGTTCACTTTTAATAAATGATAGTTAGAAGAATCATAATAATTGGGAAGGAAATCCTTGCAACCTAAAATTTCCTCTAATCCTTTTAAAGCACTAACATATTCATTTATAAACTTATCAATAACACTGCATAAATTACTTACCTCTTCATAATTTAAATTAAATCTTGAGTTACCTAATTGAATAATAAAATTATCTTCATCTAACTTTGCTACAATAAAGCGACGCAAATCAAATTCCAGAGGTGTATTATTACCCAGGTATAATTCACTTAATATTTCTTTGTGGTTTAAACTGATATTAGTACCTCTAATATAGAAACTATTGAAAGTAAACAAACAACTTCCTTTGTTCTCCCCTACTATTGGGAGGTAACCTTCTAAAATTACAGTTTTATTTTTGTATCGTAAAAATTTCCGATTTGCTGAAAAGCTTTTATAGTCCTCAACACCAAAATCTGAAACATAATTATTTATACGATCAACGTACTCTTCTAGAGTGATTTGACCTTCATTTAATTGCTTTCTAATTACTTCTATATTTAGTGCATGTTTCGCTTCTTCTTCAAATTTATTAATATATTTCTTTACATCTTTTATTTTACTCTTTGCTCTTCGAAGTAACCTTACTGTAATTTCATCTGGTAATTCGTTATCTCTTTTATCATTATTACATTTATGATGAGCAGGTCTTAAATTTTCTAACCCATTAAAGTTAAACTCTAGTGGCAAATTAAACTTATTTATAATTTCTTGTACTTTTTTTATATCTTTAAATTTTGCCTCAGGTATTATGTGGTCTATTTCCAAATCAGAATAATTAAACATATCTTCTAAGCAAATTGAACACTTCCTTTGATACGCTTGCCAAAGAGCATACCTAACTTCAGGTCTATTCTTTATATTCATTTGCACTTCACCTTTCAAGTAATGATATTTTAATAGATAAAAGATAAGAGCTAAGAGATTATTTTATTGATAAACTTGTAGCGACATTGAATGATCAACGGTTGCATTCTGAACAGCCATTAGTCGAGGAAAGAAAGCGCCTTTATTCATCGAAAGCAAAGATAGAACAGATGGATAATATCGTCAATCAATTGATGGATACACCTGAATTACAAGATGTATTCAAAAAGAAACTACTTGAATTAAAAGAAGCTGTTTTAAATCTCGATGAACATATCCAAAGGGTTGAGGAAGAATTAAAATCTCTCGATACACAACCAATCGATGCAGACGCACTTAGAAACCTGCTATCTCATTTTGATGCTATTATTAACCGCGCTTCGGCGATAGAAATTAAACAACTACTTTCCCTCTTCGTCAAAAACATCCAGATTACTAAAGATCCTATAAGCTCTGAATACAGTCGCCAAAAAAGCCGTCAAATAATGAAAATCAATCTACTCTTTGATTTCACAATTGAATCAATGGCTGGCGCTACTGGGGAATGGTTCAATGAAATGGCTTCTCTAGAATATATCCAACCTTTGGATTCTTCACTTTTAGATTTACCGTCAAATAGCGAAAAAACGATAAGGGAAGCATTAGCCTCCCTTTCAGTTTTACCCTTATTTATGGTACGGTTCATTTTTCATAATTCTAAAAGCACGATAAATCTGCTCCACCAACACCAACTTC
>DGOU01000055.1:12373-15219 GCA_002390165.1 Lutibacter sp. UBA4458 | reverse complement strand
GTTTTTTCAAAACTTCGCAATGACGAAATAAACCGTCACTGCGAGGAATTTTTTTATGACGTGGCAGTCTCACTTTCAACAAACAAATTTCTTTTACCGGAATAGTTTATTATTTGCATTAGGGATTGAGCGGTTTGTTTAAGCTCTTTTTAAAATGCAACAAGCATTTAAAAAAGCGAGTAGCAAAAGCCCGACCCATTTGGGAATGCCATTAAAATAACCTTTTTAGAATATTACAAATAAACAATTTAACAAGTGAAAATTACAGCAACAAATTTGTATATTGCAGCCTATTTAACTTTTTAAAATTTTGAGTACATCGTTTGAAAAATACCAAAAAAGAAGATTGCGGTCATCGTACTTTTCTGTTATAATAAGTATTGCTTTAGTTTTGTTTTTAGTAGGTGTTTTAGGAGTAACTTTAATAAAAACTAAAAGTATTTCAAAGCATTTTAAAGAGCAAGTGGTAATGACTATTTTTCTAAAAAATGATGCTAAAAGCAACGATGTAAACATTTTAAAAGCAGAATTAAAAAGGGCAGATTACACAAAATCTATTAATTATATTTCTAAAAAAGAAGCTGCAAAAAAATATAGTAATGATATTGGGGAAGATTTTATGCAGTTTTTAGGCGAAAACCCTCTGAAAAATGCTATCGATATTTCTTTAAAATCAGAATTTGTTACGCCAGAAAAAATGGAGTTCATATCTAAAAATTTACTAAACCGAAGTTTGGTTTATGAAATTTCTTATGATAAATCTTTAATTGATTTACTTACCAAAAACATTAACCGTTTAACTTTTTGGATGTTGCTTTTTAGCGCCGTATTTACTTTAATTGCTGTGGTTTTAATAAATAGTTCTATTCGGTTATCCATATATTCAAAACGATTTACTATTAAAACCATGCAAATGGTTGGCGCTACAAAAAAATTTATAAGAATTCCTTTTATTTGGAGAAGTGTGCAACTTGGTTTTTTTGGAGCTGTTGTTGCAATTATTGCTATAATAGGAGTAGGTTTGTATGTAAATAACTTAGTTCCAGAATTAAATTTATTGTCTAATTATAAATGGCTTGGTTTTTTAGCGTTATTTATTATTGGTTTAGGCATACTAATTAGTTGGATAAGTACGTTTTTTGCAACACAGCGTTTTTTAAATTTACAAGTGGACGAATTATATTATTAATATGGCAAAACAAAAAAAAACACCTTCAGAAAAACCATTTTTATTTGGTAAAAAAAATTATGTTATCATGCTAATTGGCATGGTAATTATTGCATTAGGTTTTATTTTAATGTCGGGTGGAGGCAGTAATGACCCTAATATTTTTAATCCAGATATTTATAGTTTTAGACGAATTCGATTGGCTCCAACTTTAGTAATTATTGGTTTAGCAGTTGAGGTTTATGCAATTTTAGCTAAATCTAAAAAATAGTTATGAATTATATTGAGGCAATTTTACTTGCCATAATTGAAGGAGTAACCGAATATTTGCCCGTTTCTTCCACAGGACATTTAATAATAGCATCTTCTTTTTTACATATTGCTGGAGATAGTTTTACTAAGTTGTTTACTATTGTAATTCAGTTAGGCGCAATTTTGGCGGTGGTAGTTTTATATTTTAAGCGATTTTTTCAAAGCGTGGACTTTTATTTAAAATTATTAGTCGCTTTTATTCCAGCAGTTGTTTTAGGATTATTATTTAATGATGTAATTGATGAATTGTTAGAAAGCCCAATTGTTGTGGCTGTAACCTTAATTTTAGGTGGATTAATTTTACTTAAAGTAGATGACTGGTTTAAAGAAAATGAAGATTTATCTAGTAAAAATAAAGAACATACTACGGTTAGTTATGCAACAGCTTTAAAAATAGGATTTTTTCAGTGTTTAGCAATGATTCCAGGAACATCACGAAGTGGCGCTACAATTGTTGGCGGAATGACTCAGAAATTAAATAGAAAAACAGCAGCGGAGTTTTCGTTTTTTTTGGCGGTTCCAACTATGTTTGGAGCAACGGCAAAAAAACTATTTGATTATTATAAGGATGGCTTTTCTTTAAATACTGAACAAATAAATTTTTTGATAATTGGTAATGTGGTTGCTTTTATAGTGGCAATGTTCGCCATAAAATCGTTTATTGATTACTTAAGTAAAAGCGGATTTAAACTATTTGGTTATTACAGAATTGTTTTGGGAATTGCCATTATTTTTATTCATTTTTTCATTTATAAATTAACTTTATAGTATTGAAAACAGAGGCAGATTTTAAAGAAGGGCAGGTTTTGTTGATAGATAAACCGTTGAAATGGACTTCCTTTCAGGTGGTAAATAAAATACGATGGCATATTCGACAAAAATTTAATCTTAAAAAAATAAAAGTTGGTCATGCTGGAACATTAGATCCTTTAGCCACGGGTTTGTTGATTTTATGCACTGGAAAATTCACAAAAAAAATTGAAACTTATCAAGCTCAAACTAAAGAATATACTGGTGAAATAACCTTAGGCGCAACCACACCAAGTTACGATTTAGAAACGGAAATAGATGCAGTTTTTTCTACGGAACATTTAACAGAAGAACTTATTTATAAAACAGCTAAACTTTTTGAAGGAGAAATAGAGCAAAAACCACCGATTTTTTCTGCTATTAAAAAAGATGGTAAGCGATTATATGAATTAGCTAGAGAAGGAAAAACTACGGAAATTAAGTCTCGAAAAATTACCATTGAAGCTTTTGAAATAACTAAAATTAATTTTCCTAAAATAGAATTTAGAATAGTTTGCAGTAAAGGAACTTATATTCGCTCTTTAGCTTTTGATTTTGGTGTTGCCTTAAAATCGGG
>DGOU01000055.1:1963-12340 GCA_002390165.1 Lutibacter sp. UBA4458 | reverse complement strand
GCCTTAGATCCGTTGTTGTTTATTGAAAAAGAATTGGGTTAATTTTTCCCTTTCATTAAATAACTTAACCAACTGTCCATTATATTTATTTCCCAAAAATCAGAAAGTTCTTCTTTAGTAGTAATCATGTTGTTAAAAACAGTAGTTTTTGGTGAAACTCCTTTGTTTTTAATCATCTGCTTAAAATCTTTAATATCTTTATACTGTACAAAATCTCCTTGTTTATAACACACGTTAATTTTATCCATTAACAAAATACTATATTCTTGTTCAAGTTTTTGAATAAAATCAGTTAGATTATTATGAGTTTCAATAGTTAATATTAAAGAAGTTGTATCTACTGCAATTACTATAAACCTATCATAGATTAACCGATAAGCACAAGTTAAAGGTATATTTTTGTTATTCCAGTTTTCTAAAAAAGCTACCAGTTTTTTGTTTAAATCGTTTAATTCTTGAGGGTAGAATTTTCTACTTGAAGGAAATATCCATAGTTTTGAATCTTCCGTAATTTCATCAAAAGGTATAATCATAATTGTAAATTAGGTGCAAAGGTATTTAATTTATTAAGGATTTAAACGTTAGGAAGCTTTTAATAAATTGATAATGTCAAGTTGCGTTGTGTTTCCTTTATCTTTATTATACCAAATTTGTAAATCTTTTTTAAATTCCGCATCAACAACCCCATGTTTTTCTTTATAATCTAAAACCATTTTTGTGGCAGTTGAAGGTCGAGGTCCCCAGGAATTGATTACTTTATTTTCTTGATCTACTAAAATAACTTTTGGAATAGATCTGCTTCCGTTAGTTAAAAATTGATCCATTAAAGCTTCATTTTCATCTCTAAAAACAATTTTTAAATCAATTTTAGAAGAATATATTGCAATTTTATCAAGTATAGGAACAATTTGTGCAGTATCGCCACACCAACCTTCTGAAATTACTAAAAAAGTAAATGGCTTTGCTAAATTTTCTATGGAACTTTTAGTTTCATCAGATAATTTTAAGGTTTTATCTAATCTATCCATCCTTTTATTATTTAAAACAGTATATCCTAAAAGAGGATCATTATCAATTTCTTCGGATGGTTTTTCCGCAACTACATTTTTTAAATATTTTCTGTAATCGGTATAATTATATCCTTTTTCAATACTTTGCTTAATAATTTTTCTGTTCATTTTTTTAATTTTAATGTACGGTTTTTGACGCATTTACTAACCTAAACTTACACTAGTTTAGAGGATGTCAAAAGTACAACTATACCCCGTTTTATTATAGTAACAAACATTACATATAATATATAAGATAAAAACATCTTTTTATATGAAATAAATGACATTTATCATATTTTAATAGGCTAAAACCCTTAAATTTGCAGCATACAATAATTAACGTTAACTTTAAAAGTATGAAAAAATCAATTTTAACTATCTCATTTATTGCAGTTTTACTTGTAATGTTTACAAGCTGTAATACTAATGAAAAGAAAAAAGAAGTAGTAAAAAAAACAGAAACTAAGGAAGTGGTTGGTAAAGGACAAGCTTCTGTAAAAGACGATGTTTCGGCTGCAAATGCATTGCAAGTTGCAAAATCATTACCTGATTTTAAAACTTTAGTTGTTGCAATTCAAGCAGCAGGTGTTGAAGACGCTGTGGTTAATGCAGGTCCATTAACCGTATTTGCACCAGTAAACAGTGCTTTTGATAAATTACCAAAAGGTACGGTTGAAACTTTATTGAAACCTGAAAATAAAGCCAAATTAGCTTTTATTTTAGTTAATCATGTAGCACCAGCAAATTACCCAATTAAACAATTAAAAAAAGAAGCAAAAAAAGGACGTAAATTGTACATGGCTTCAGGTAAATATTTAACTGTTGAGAAAAAAGAAGATGGCATTTATGTTGGAGGAACGAAAATTTTAAAAACTGTAAAAGTAAGTAACGGTTGGATTCACGTAATTGATAATGTGTTAGTGCCAACTGATAAATAAATTAAAAATAATTAATTAATAAGAATGAAATTAAAACTGATTCTAGTAGCATTAGTAATTGCAGTATCTAGCTGCGGAGGTAATGATAAAAAAGAAGTAAAAAAGGAAGCGCCAGTAAAAGAGGTGGTTAAAGAAGTAGTTAAAGAAACCGCAAAAGTAAATCCTATGGATGATAAAGGGGTTGGGCCAATAACTAACATAACTCTTGGTGATATTGATGAATCCTTAGTTGCTAAGGGGAAAGAAATTTTTAAAGCGAAATGTACCGCATGTCACAAAATTAAAAAAAGATATATTGGACCAGCTTTAAAAGGCGTTACACAAAGACAATCTCCTGAATGGATTATGAATATGATATTAAATCCAGAAAAAATGATTGTTGAAAATAAAACCGCTAAAGAATTACTTAAAGAATTTAGCGCACCAATGGCAAATCAGCATTTAACACAAGATGAAGCCCGCGCGGTTTTAGAATATTTTAGAACTAAAAATTAACAAACAAACAAACAAACAAAAACAAACATTTATGAAATCAATTTTTGCATTTTTAACGGTAGCTGTTTTTTTGGTTAGCTGTAATCCAGCGCCAACAAGCTCGAAAAGTTCTAAAGGAGCTTTAACGGGCAACGCAGCAGAAAAAGTATATGTTGCTCCTGGGCAATATGATGAATTTTATGCTTTTATTTCAGGTGGATTTAGTGGACAATTAGCAGTTTACGGATTACCATCAGGAAGATTATTTAGAGTAATTCCTGTTTTTTCACAAGATCCTGAAAAAGGGTATGGTTATAATGAAGAAACTAAGCCAATGTTAAATACTTCACATGGTTTTGTGCCTTGGGGAGATTCGCATCATCCAGATATTTCTCAAACTAATGGAGAATTAGATGGACGTTGGGTTTTTATTAATGAAAATAATACGCCACGTATTGCACGTATCAGTTTGGAAACTTTTGAAACTGAAGAAATTATTGAAATTCCTAATTCAGCAGGAAATCACAGTTCTTCTTTTGTAACAGAAAATTCTGAATATGTAGTTGCAGGTACTCGTTTTGGAGTTCCAATTCCTCAACGCGATATGCCAATTAGCGAATATAAAGGGAATTTTAAAGCTTCTTTATCTTTTATTAAAATTAATCAAGAATCTGGTAATATGAATATTGCATTCCAATTAAGAATGCCAGGTTTTGATTACGATTTATCTCACCCAGGTCGTGGTAAATCTCACGGTTGGTTCTTTTTCTCTATGTATAATACAGAAGAAGCTCACTCTTTATTAGAAGTAAATGCTTCACAAAATGATAAAGATTTTATAGCAGCGGTTAACTGGAAAAAAATAGAAGAATACATTAAAGCAGGTAAAGGTCATAAAGAAAAAGTGAAATATGCCCATAATACTTGGAATGATGATACCCATACTGCTACTTCAAAAATGGAAAATGAAGTTTTAGTAGTTAATCCACAAGATGTACCAGGTGCTATTTACTTTTTACCAACACCAAAATCACCACATGGTTGTGATGTAGATCCAACAGGTGAATATATTATTGGAAATGGAAAATTAGCTGCAGCAATGACAGTGCATTCTTTTACTAAAATGCAAAAGGCTATTGCTGATAAAGCATTTGATGGAGATAAATATGGTATTCCAATCATTAAATTTGAAGCAGTTAATTATGGTACTTTAGAACAACCAGGTTTAGGCCCATTGCATACAGAATTTGATACTAGAGGTAATGCTTATACTACATTTTTCATTTCTTCTGAAGTAGTTAAATGGAATGTAAAAGATTTAAAAGTTATTGATAGACATCCTGTTTATTATTCAGTTGGTCACTTAATGATTCCTGGAGGAAACTCTAGAAAACCATTTGATAAATACTTGGTAGCGATGAACAAAATTACAAAAGACCGTTATTTACCTACAGGTCCAGAAGTTTGTCAATCTGCTCAATTATTTGATATATCAGGTGATAAAATGGAATTATTATTAGATTTTCCAACTATTGGAGAGCCACATTATGCTGCAGGTATTCCAGCCAAAATGATAATGGATAAATCTCAAAAAATATATAAATTAGAAGATAATAAACATCCTGATGCTGTTAAAACAGAGGCGGACACTAAGGTTGTTAGAAAAGGAAATGAAGTTCATATTTATATGAGTATGATTCGTTCTCACTTTTCACCAGATAATATTGAAGGTGTAAAAGTTGGAGACAAAGTATTTTTCCATGTTACTAATTTAGAACAAGATTATGATGTGCCACACGGTTTTGCTATGATTGGTGCTCAAACAGCTGAAATGCTGATAATGCCAGGTAGAACTGCAACTTCAGTTTGGGAACCAAAAGAAGTAGGTGTTTGGCCTTTCTATTGTACAGATTTCTGTTCTGCATTGCATCAAGAAATGCAAGGTTATGTTCGTGTTTCTGCTAAAGGAGCAAAAACACCAATTAAATATACCTTAGATGATGAGGTACCAGGTGAAGAAGAAGAATAGTTGAATACATATTATTCATAATAAAAACTGGCAGTGTTTGATTGATACCTGCCAGTTTTTTAAAATTATTAAAATGAGAAAAGATAAAATACTAATGATAATAGGAAGTCTTTTGTTACTTCTATTATTTGTTTTTCCATTATGGAAAATTACCTTATTGGCTCCGCAATATCCTGAACCTTTAGGATTAAATATACATATTACTCATTTATCAGATGGCAACCAATTTAACGATGTTAATAATATCGATTTATTAAATCATTACATTGGAATGGCACATTTACCAACAAAAATAAATGTGAATAAAGGAGTAGTAGAACCTTTTAAAGAATTTGTTATTATACCAATTGTTGTAATTATACTTTCTATATTAGGAATTATTTTTGGATTTATAGGTAAAAGAAAACTATATGCTACTTGGCTAGGTTTACTAGCTATTTCAGGTATTGTTGGTATGTACGATTTTTATAATTGGTTATATATATATGGGCACGATTTAAATCCTAATGCAATTTTAAAAATTACAGACAAAGTTACTGGTGAAATGATGGCCTATCAACCACCAATTTTTGGTTTTAAACAAATGCTAAATTTTCAAGTGTATTCTTATCCTTCAACAGGAGTTTACTTTATTGTGGCTGCATTTCTTTTTGCTTGTTTAGCTTTTTATTTAAATTTCAAAAAGAAAGAAAAAATATAATATTTATCTAAATAAAGATTATTTTACACTTTGATGTTGTAGAATTTATGTATTTTTAAAAAAAATCAAAAATAATTAAAATGTCTTCTTTTAAAGTTGTTTTTATAGCACTTCTATTGGTTGTTGTTTCGTGTAAAGTGGAACCCCAAAAAATAAATTACGGCCAAGATCATTGTACTTTTTGTGATATGACAGTGGTGGACAAAACCCATGCTTGTGAGTATGTAACAAAAAAAGGAAAATCCTACGCTTTTGATGCCATAGAATGCATGACTCAAAAAATAAATCAAGAAAATAATGAGCAAGATTTAGCATTTATTTTAGTGGCAGATTATCAAAAACCAGGAGAGTTAATTGATGCAAATTCTGCAACGTATTTAATAACTAAAAAAATAAAAAGTCCAATGGGAGCTAATTTATCGGCTTTTAGGTCTTTAGATAACGCTAAAAAAGTGCAGCAAGAATTTGGAGGAACTATTTATAACTGGCAACAGCTCAAAGAAAAATTCAGTAACTAAAAGGATGAAATATTTAGTTTTAATTATTTTTTTTATTTCATTTAATATTCAGGCTACCACCATTACAGTTTGCAAAACTTGCGAAATAAAAACTATTAATGAAGCCGTTTCACTTTCAAAGGATGGAGATTCTATTCTTGTTAAAAAAGGAATTTATAAAGAACAGAGCATTATAATAATTAATAAGTCCATTCACTTAATAGGAGAGGATAATGCCATAATTGATGGAGAATTTAAGGAGACAATTATTAAAGTTACTGCCAATAATTTTTCTATTGAAGGATTAACCTTTATGAATGTTGGGCAAAGTTATACTAAAGATTTTGCAGCAATATTAGTTTCAAAAAGCAAACATTTTATCTTAAAAAATAACATTGTAAAGAAAGCTTTTTTTGGGTTTTTAATTGAAAAATCTCATCATGGAGAAATTATTAATAATAAAATCAGCAGTAACGCAGTAAATGAAACAAGCTCGGGAAATGGTATTCATTTATGGCATTGTTCCCACATGAAAATTCAAAATAATATAGTCTCTAATTTAAGAGATGGTATTTATTTTGAATTTGTTAAAAATAGTACTATTTCAAATAATATTAGTAAAAATAATATTAGGTACGGACTTCATTTTATGTTTTCAAATAACAATGTTTATTTTAAAAATGAATTTAAAAATAATGGAGCTGGTGTTGCTGTAATGTTTTCAAAATTTATAATAATGCATGACAATGTTTTTCATTATAATTGGGGAATGGCATCCTATGGATTACTTTTAAAAGAAATTTACGATGCACAAATAGAAAATAACACTTTTGAACAAAATACTATTGGTATAAATGTTGAAAATTGCTCTAGAGTAGATTATAACAAAAATAAATTTATTAGAAATGGTTGGGCATTAAAATTTAGTGGAGGATGTTATAAAAATATTTTTGAACTAAATAGTTTTATGTATAACGCATTTGATTTATCGTATAATAGTAAATTAAACAGTAACCGTTTTGAAAAAAATTATTGGAGTGATTATACAGGTTACGATTTAAATAAAGATGGCATTGGAGATGTGCCGTACAGACCAGTAAAATTATTTTCTTACATTGTAAACAGAACTCCTGAAGCACTGGTTTTATTGAGAAGTTTATTTGTAGATATTATAAATTTCTCTGAAAAAGTATCTCCGGTTTTTACTCCTGACAATTTAATTGATAGCAAACCTTTAATGAAAATGATCCATGATTGAGTTTAAAAAATTACATAAAAAATTTGGAAAACTAATAGTTTTAGATGGCTTAGATTTACATATTGCAAAAGGAGGAATTTTTGCGGTATTAGGTCCAAACGGCTCAGGAAAAACTACCTTAATTAAGTCGTTACTTGGTATGGTTATTCCAAATAAAGGAGATATATTTTTTAACGGTAAGAGTGTTTTAAAAAAATGGGATTATAGAAATGACCTAAATTATTTACCTCAAATTGCGAATTTTCCACCTAACCTTACCGTAATTGAGTTAATTAATATGGTAAAAAACTTACGTCCTAAAAAAGCAAATGAAAAAGAATTAATTGAACTTTTTGGACTGCAAGGTTTTTTACAAAAAAAGTTAGGAACCCTTTCAGGAGGTACCAAACAAAAAGTAAACTTAGTATTAACTTTTATGTTTGATAGCGAATTAATAATTTTAGACGAACCAACAACAGGTTTAGATCCAATTGCACTAATTCACTTAAAAGATTTAATTCAAAAAGAAAAAGATAAAGGCAAAACCATTTTAATAACTACACATATTATGAGTGTGGTAGATGAGTTAGCCGATGAAATTGTTTTTCTGTTGGATGGTAAAATTTACTTTAAAGGAAGTATTGATGCGCTAAAAAAACAAACCAATAACACTAATTTAGAACGTGCAATTGCCAATTTAATATCTAAACAATATGCTTAAAATATTAAAATATAGTTTTTTCGATTTAATGCGAAGTCGCTGGAGTTATGTGTACTTTGTTTTTTATTTAGCTTTAGGTTTTGTACTACTTTTTTTAAATAATGATTTAAATAAAGCAGTAATTACTTTAATGAATATAATTATTGTTTTAACACCACTTATTGGAACTATTTTTGGAGTGATGTATTACTATAACTCAAAAGAGTTTACAGAGCTATTGTTAGCACAACCTATAAAAAGAAAAAATATTTTTATGGGACAATATGTAGGCATAGCACTTTCTTTAACCTTAAGTTTAGTATTAGGTTTAGGCTTACCTTTTGTTTTATATGGTTTGTTTAGATCCACAGCTATTTTTGATTTTATTTTATTATTAGTAGCAGGTTCTTTTCTAAATTTTATTTTTGTAGCATTGTCTTATAACATTGCACTTTCTACTGATAATAAAATAAAAGGCTTTGGATATGCTATATTAATGTGGTTATTTTTAGCGGTTATTTACGATGGTATTTTCTTAATTTCATTACTAATGTTTAATGAATATCCTTTGGATAAATTTTCATTAATAGCAACCATGTTTAACCCAATTGATTTATCACGGATTTTAATTTTATTAAAGTTAGATATTTCTGCATTATTGGGGTACACTGGAGCAGTTTTCAGAAACTTTTTTGGAACAAGTTTTGGTATGGTAGTGTCTATGTTTATTTTGGCGCTTTGGGTAATTTTACCTGTTTTTAGGATGAATGCAAAACTTAAGAAAAAAGATTTTTAAGCTATTTTAAAATTCCTATTATTTTTATTCTATAACTATGTTGCATATTAGCAATATCATTATATTTGTTATTATTGAATTTAGGTAAAAGCGTAAACCTTTTATGAAAAATTACAAACCAAAAGGTAGATTAAAAGCAGCAGAATACATTAAAGGCATTTTAAAAAGTGACCGTGTATTATTGTCAAGAGCAATTACTATTGTAGAAAGCAATTTAGAAAGCGATAAAATATTAGCTAAAGAAATAGTGCAAAGCATATTACCTAATTCTGGAAATTCATTTAGAATAGGAATTACAGGAGTTCCTGGAGTGGGTAAAAGCACCTTTATTGAAGCCTTTGGAATACATTTAATTAAGCAAGGAAAAAAAGTTGCAATATTATCTATTGATCCTTCAAGTCAGCGCACAAAAGGAAGTATTTTAGGCGATAAAACCAGAATGGAAGAATTGGCAAATATGGAAGAAGCCTATATTAGGCCTTCTGCTTCTGGCGATACACTAGGTGGCGTTGCAAATAAAACAGGCGAAACTATGTTGTTGTGTGAAGCTGCTGGTTATGATGTTATTTTAATTGAAACAGTTGGTGTTGGGCAATCGGAAACTGCTGTTCATAATATGACCGATTTCTTTTTATTGTTAATGCTTGCCGGAGCTGGTGATGAATTGCAAGGAATTAAAAAGGGTATTATGGAAATGGCAGATATGGTAGTGATTAACAAAGCGGATGGCGATAATATTACTATGAGTAAAATGGCTAAAAGGCAATACCAAAATGCGTTACATATATTTCCTCAGGCTGATTCAGGATGGAGCCCTGTAGTTAGTACCGCTTCAGCAATAAAAAATATTGGAATTAATAATGTTTGGGAAGAAGTAGGTAATTTTAAAAAGTTAGTAGATGAAAACGGCTATTTTTTAAAGAACCGAAACCAACAACAAATTAAGTGGATGTATAACAATATTAATGAAGAGTTGAAGCATTTATTCTATGGCTCTGAAGAAATTTCTAGTCAATTAAAAGTATTAGAAAAGGAAATTATTTCTTCTAAAATTTCTCCTGTAAAAGCAGCTCAAAATATTTTAGAGCAGTTTAAGAAGTCTATTTAATTCAGAGATTATTCTTCTATACTTTTTTAAATTATCAATAAAAACAACCAACATCAGCAAGTAATGTTGGTTTTTTATTTCAAATAATTATTTAAATGCTTAATCTTGCTCCAAATATTTTGTAATCATGGTAATCGCTGATTCTGAAATAACAGTGCCAGGTCCAAAAACGCCAGCAACTTTTCTTTCAAACAAGTAATCGTAATCTTGTGCCGGAATAACGCCACCCGCAAAAACCAATATATCTGGTCTTCCTAAACGTGTTAATTCTTCAATTAATTGAGGAATTAATGTTTTATGACCAGCAGCTAAACTTGAAGCTCCTACAAAATGAACATCATTTTCAATAGCTTGTTTAGCAACTTCTTCAGGGGTTTGAAATAAAGAGCCCATATCTACATCAAAACCTAAATCAGCAAAACTTGAAGCGACAACTTTTGCGCCTCTGTCATGACCATCTTGCCCCATTTTTGCAATCATAACTCTTGGTCTTCTACCTTCAATTTCTGCAAATTTATCGGCTAATTGTTGTGCTTTTATAAATGTACTATCTTTATTTACCTCTTTTCCGTATACGCCACTTATCAATTTAGTATCTGCTTTATGTCTTCCAAAATGAACTTCTAAAGCATCTGAAATTTCACCTAAAGTAGCAAAATTTTCAGCAGCTTCAACTGCTAGTTCTAGTAAGTTTCCTTTGCCAGTTTCCGCACATTTAGATAAAGCATCTAAATTAGCTTTTACTAATTCCGTGTTTCTATCTGCTTTCATTTTGTTTAATCTTTCAATTTGAGAATCTCTTACAACAGTATTATCAACTTCTAAAATTTCAATGTTAGATTTTTC
>DGOU01000055.1:0-1909 GCA_002390165.1 Lutibacter sp. UBA4458 | reverse complement strand
CCACCCAATTCTTCAACTTCTTCAATTAATTTCCAGGCTTTTTTTGCAATTTCTTGAGTTAAATACTCAACATAATAAGAGCCAGCCCAAGGATCAACAGCTTTGGTTATTTGAGTTTCGTTTTGAATAAATATTTGTGTGTTTCGTGCAATTCTTGCAGAGAAATCTGTTGGTAAAGCTATTGCTTCATCCAATGCATTTGTATGTAAAGACTGTGTTCCACCTAATCCAGCCGCCATCGCTTCAATGCAAGTACGCGCTACGTTATTGAAAGGATCTTGCTCACTTAAACTCCATCCAGAAGTTTGGCTATGTGTACGCAATGCCATGGATTTTTGGTTTTTTGGGTTAAACGACTTAATAATTTTTGCCCAAAGCATACGTGCAGCACGCATTTTTGCAATTTCCATAAAATGATTCATTCCAACTGCCCAGAAAAACGATAATCGTGGAGCAAATTCATCAATTTTTAAACCAGATTTTAATCCAGTTCTAATGTACTCCATACCATCAGCTAAGGTATAAGCCAATTCAATATCTGCAGTTGCACCAGCTTCTTGCATATGGTAACCTGAGATAGAGATTGAGTTAAACTTAGGCATATTTTTAGTAGTATAATCAAAAATATCACCAATAATTTTCATGGATGGTAATGGTGGATAAATATAAGTGTTACGCACCATAAATTCCTTTAAAATATCATTTTGAATAGTTCCAGAAAGTTTATCTAATGAAACACCTTGCTTTTTTGCAGCAGCAATATAAAACGCCATTATAGGTAATACAGCACCATTCATGGTCATAGAAACCGACATTTTATCTAATGGAATTTGATTGAACAAAATTTCCATGTCTAAAATAGAATCAATAGCAACACCTGCTTTACCAACATCACCTGTTACACGTGGATGATCAGAATCGTATCCACGATGAGTAGCTAAATCAAAAGCAACGGAAAGTCCTTTTTGACCAGCGGCTAAATTTCTTCTATAAAAAGCATTGGATTCTTCTGCGGTTGAAAAACCAGCATATTGGCGAATAGTCCAAGGGCGTATAGCGTACATTGCACTATAAGGTCCTCTTAAAAATGGAGGTAATCCAGCAGCATAACCTAAATGTTCAGCTTTTGATATATCTTCTTTTGTAAATTGTTTTTTTACAGGAATCCCTTCAGGAGTATTCCAAACGTTGTTATTCTCTAAAGTTGCAGCTGTTTGCTT
Organism: Lutibacter sp. UBA4458; assembly: GCA_002390165.1. GTDB lineage: Bacteria > Bacteroidota > Bacteroidia > Flavobacteriales > Flavobacteriaceae > Lutibacter. Next base: position 689 of record DGOU01000055.1, on the reverse strand, counting down.
AACAGTTGAATTTAATTTTATATCTGAAAAATCTGGCTTCATGCTTCTTAAGATTTTATTATTTTTTGAACTTTATTCTGAATTTTAGAAAGTGTAACCAGTACATCTGATTTTATATTAACAACACTATCTAAACCAGCTTCCGTTAATTCTTCTAGGTTTTTTGGAGCACCAGCTAATAACAATACTTTGTTTTTGGCAATAGCTCTAAATGCTTTAATAAATGCAACTGCTGTTTCATCGTAATCTTTATCTGAACTACATATTACCACAATATGCGCATCTGATTTTGCACTTTTTATAGCAGCTACTTCTGCGTTTTCAAAACTTTCTTCTTGATGAACATCAAAACCACTTACGCCAATAAAATCGTAAGCAAAAGCTGCTCTAGCTTTTCGCATAGTTAAGTTTCCATAACTTGCTAATTGCACTATTGGACGAACCTTAGTTTCTACTACTAATTCTTCTGTTTTTCTTCTTAAAACTTCAATTTCTAACGATGCTCTTCTTGGTGTTAAAACTTTTGAATTTTCAGTAATTCCTTTTGAAAGCATATTAGCCGTAACGGTTTCCATTAAGTTAGGGAATTTGTTAATGCCTACCATTACAGTTTTACGCTGGCTAATTAATTTTAATTTTTTTAAGCGAATTTCAGCAATTTGGGTTTGAATGGTTTCGTTTTCAAAAGC
>DGOU01000230.1 GCA_002390165.1 Lutibacter sp. UBA4458 | reverse complement strand
CAATTACTATATTTGTTCTATAATTTATATTATGTTAAATAGAATTTTAAAAACTACTCGTAGGTTCAGCTAAAATAAATAAACCTATTTTTGCATCATGATTAAACAAAAATCTACTCCTCTAGAATTTATAGCTTTAATGGCAGCTTTAATGTCAATTGTAGCATTATCGATCGATGCACTTTTGCCCGCTTTAAATTACATTGGAATTACCATTGGTATTACACACGCTTCCGATAATCAATTATTGATTACCATGATCTTTTTAGGTCTTGGGCTTGGCCCATTATTTTTTGGTCCAATTTCAGATAGTTTAGGCAGAAAACCTATAGTTTATATGGGATTTGGTATATTTATTATTGCCAGTTTTATTTGTGTTTCTGCTACTAGTTTAGAAATGATGGTTTTTGGTCGTATTATACAAGGTATAGGGCTTTCAGCTCCCAGAACTATAAGTATTGCCATGGTTCGCGACACATATAGTGGCGATTATATGGCAAGAATTATGTCTTTTATAACCGTAGTTTTTATTTTGGTACCAGTTGTAGCTCCTACTATGGGAAAATTTATACTTGATCATTACAATTGGCAAGGCATATTTTATATTCAACTCATATTTAGCATTCTCGTATCATTTTGGTTTTGGCTTAGACAACCCGAAACCTTACCAAAAGCGAAACGAATTAAATTTACTAGGCTTATTTTTATAAATGGTTTAAAAGAAATTATAAAATCTAAAAGAGCGGTTGGTTTTACCCTTATTTCCGGATTTGTAACGGGCTCATTTATGGTTTATTTGAGTACGGCGCAACAAATATTTCAAAATCAATACGGTTTAGTAGATCAATTCCCTATTATTTTTTCAGGCTTGGCAATTGCCGTTGGTGGTGCTACCTTTTTAAATGGGACTTTAGTTGTGAAATTTGGTATGCAAAAAATGGTTACATCGGCATTGTTGTCCTTTTTTAGCATATCAATACTCTATATTGTTTTATTTCATAATTCTTCTAATCCTAGAATTTTTATTTTATTGGCTTTTTGTGGATTACAATTTTTAGCTATAGGATTTTTGTTTGGTAATTTAAGAGCTTTAGCTATGGAGCCTATTGGTCATATTGCTGGAATAGGTGCTGCCATTACTGGTTTTATTTCAACTACTATGGCGGTTCCTATCAGTATTTATATTGGTAAATTTGTTATCAATTCAGCTCTTCCCCTATTTATTGGTTTTTCTATTTGTAGTGCTTTTGCCCTGTCCATTTTATTTTATTTAAAGAGTACTTCAAAATTGAAGATTACCTAAAGGAGTATTCATAAAATGATTAGGTTTTAATTAGCAGAGTTTAATCCGTTAAAATACTTAAGTCTCCACACGAAATGGAGACCAATAAAAAACCGTTTTCAAATAAAACACTCTCTTACTAGTTTAAAAATTTATATGAATAAAATTAAAATTACTACTTAATTTACCCCAAAAAATTGTTTTAACTTTAACTTTATTAATAAATCTGCAATATCACTTTTTAATTATTACGTTTATAATTAATTCTATTATAAGTTTAATTACAAATTTATTTCATAAATCAAGATTTTATTTGAAAACGGAATTTTAAATTGAACGTATAATCTTTTATTCTAGCAACTTTTTACTTTTATTTTTTTTCATTACTTTTAAAATAAGTTCAAAAGTTTGTTTTTTTATATATTTTAAATTTTCAGTATAATTATCAACTTCCACCTTTAATAAAGTGTGATTTTTTCTTATTTCCTGTTGTCTGCTTAAATATACTCCTTCGGTTAAAAGTGCTAAATTTATAGCATGTTTTTTTATTGATTTTAATAATTTAGAATTTAATAAAATTTCATGTTCTATTCCAGTTAAAAACATTTTTGCATCCTTAAAATTATTAGATTTGCAAATTGCTATTACGTGCTCAGATATTAATTCTTTTAGAAAATTCAACTCAGTTTTAATAAAAGAAATTTCTAATAACCAGTTTTGTGTTTTTTTATGCAAATATTCAAAACTGTTATAAATAATTGGTTCCTTTTGTTTAGGTATGGTATGTAACATATTACTATTATTTTAATAATTAGAAATCCGAGAAATAAGTTACTATTACTCCTCGGATTTCGTTTGAAAATTAGGCTATTTCAATTACCTTTCTATGTTCTTCATTTTTCAAAATTGTTAATTTTTCTAAATGAATTTGTAGAATTCCATTAGTATATTTAGCACTAATTTCCTTACCTAGATCAACACTTTGTGGCAAAGTAAATGATCTTTCAAATGAGTTGTAATAAAATTCTTGTCGTGTAAATTTATCCTTCTCTCCTTCTTTTAATTCTCTTTTATTTTCCGCTAATATGGTTAATATATTATCCTCTATAGAAACATTAAAATCCTTTTTTAAAAAACCAGGAGCAGCAACTTCTATTTCAAAATTAGTTTCATTTTCTATTACATTTATAGACGGAACCCAATTATCTTTTGAAATTAATGCATCGGTAAAAAAAGGTTCAGTATGTAACATGTCTGGGAAAAATTGATCGAATATTGGAAATCTTCTATTAATTTTTACTAGTGACATCATTAAATCTTTATAAGTTGAACATTCTAATTTCATTTTTAAAGATACCAGCTATTAAAATAAAAAGCATTGATAACCATCAACATTTTCGTTGATTATCATCATTAAAATTTATAATTATGTTACTTTTTTAAGCTTCTTTTTATTGAGAATAGTTATACTTTTTGGAGTTAAACTTATTAATTTTTCATCTTTAAAATCATGTAAAGTTCTTGTAAGTGTTTCTTTAGCAATACCTATAGAATCCGCTAAATCTGTTCTGTTTAGGGTAATTGTTTTTCCCTCTATCAGCGGAAAATAATTTTTAAAATTTAATAATGTTTCTGCTGTTTTTTTTCTAACCGAAGCATAAGCCTGAAGAATTAACTGCTTTTTTAACTTTATTAAATCGTTGGCTAAAACATCCATAAAATTAAGTAGAATTCTGTCATTTTTTTGAATAGCAACTACTATTTCCTCTCTGCTAATTTTGTATAAATAAGTAGATGTAATTGCTTTTGCATTTTCAAAATGTGGTTTGTTTTTAATAAATGAAGAATAACCAAAATATTGCTCTGAGGTAAAAAATGCAGTTATAAACTCTTTACCTAAATTATTTGTTTTGAAGGTTTTAACTGTTCCTTTTTTTATTAAAAAGATGTGATTACTTTTATTTCCTTCACAATAAATAGTCTCATTTGCTTTAAATTTATAAAGTTTTTTTTGTGATAAAACTTCTTTTAATTTGCTAATAGTTAATAAGTTATCTGTTTCTTGATATAAATAAGATTTTTTGCTTGTATTTTTAAGAGCTTCTACCCTTTTTAATCTGGATTTTAATATTTTAAGAACTTCATATTTTTTTAATGGTGAAGTAATAATATCATCTACTCCCAAATCCATAAGGTTTCTAATTAAAGATTTAATTGCATTTTTTGCAATAAAAATAAAAGGAATGGTTTTGAGCTTTGGATGACTGTTGCATTTATGAAAAAAAATTAGTCCATCTTCTATTTCTGGTAAATGTAAATTAGAAAGTATTAAATGGGGCGAAAAAGACTTCACCATTGCTAATCCAGCATTATAATCACTGGCAGTTACAACTTCATAATTAGCAATATATAATAATTCTTTTAAAAAACTATTTTGTGTTTCATTGCCATCTATTAATGCGATTTTAAGTAACATAAGCCACTATTTTTAACTCTCTAAAAAGGTTGCATATATTTAAAAATGATGCAATTATTAAAATTACAAAGTAAAAATATAATTTATAGTGATAATTATCAGACAGTAGAAATTTTACACTAATAATTTAATAAATCCTCTAATGCTTTATGAAATTTGTTTTTAGGTAAAAAGTTCTCTTCTAAGTTTTTAGCAAAAGGAATTGGCGTTTCAATACTAGCTACTCTTTTTACTGGAGCATCTAAATAATTAAAACAGTTTTCAG
>DGOU01000024.1 GCA_002390165.1 Lutibacter sp. UBA4458 | reverse complement strand
CGGATTATCAAAAATCAGCCTTATCATAAGTAAGTGAGGTTTTTAACACAAATGCCGTTAGATTATAAACTAACGGCATTTTAAATATTAAGGTAAACAAGTAATATGTACAATAATTCCTAGTTCTTTACATGTAGCAATAAATGAAGAGAGCAACCATAATATCTGAACAATTTGGTGCGGACAAGGGTTACCTCGATTTAAGTTATTTAATCCATTTTCTAATCTACTTTTGGAAAGGAAATTTACTACAATATAAATTTCTTTAATCGAGTTGGGTGCATTACTTGTCCTGATAAAGGACTCCCCTCCATTGGCGACTGAATCTCCAATTCTTTTTAATGGTATATTTGTGTCCTTAATATTATCATTCCATCTTGATAACTTACGCTGTAAGTCAGTAGTGGACATATTCATATTACCTATATTTTTAAGTGCTTGTCCGAGAACTACTTGAAAATCAGAAGCAGAAAGTAAAGAACTACCATTTTTCGCATGATAAAAACAAATACTTTTTGAATCCTTAATAGAAATAAAATCTGCAAATTCATTTCCTAAATCATCACAAAATAAATAATCTACATTTGAGGCAAGTGTGTTTTCAATAAAATAGAATAGTGAGTCTGGGTCAAAGTTTCTTGAAATCGGTGTATAATTGCCCTTTTCAGAAGTGATTAGATTTAATGACTCATAAGGTTCTAATACATTTAAAAAGGATTTTAGATGTCCTAATAGCTTTGTATCTTTAAACAACTTTTTATTAGTGTAAACATAATCTATTTCCGAAAAGGTAACTATAAAATTTTGATTCTTATTTATATATTCCATAAGATTTATGTCTTTAGATTGGTAACTAATAATAATATTTTTTAACCTAATAGAATTTACAGATAGTGATAATTTATTTTTCCTTAGCTTTAAATTTTTGTCAGCAAAATTTTTTATTTTATGCACTTTTGAGGGTGCATTATTTGGTTCGAACTCACAAAAATTATCAAACTGCTTTAGGTATTGAAGTAGGTTAATTCTTTTATATTTCTCGTTAAAATTATAAACAACTTCCTCTATTAAACCTCTTTCAAAGTCTTCTATTAAATCGTTAAAAAGGAATAAAATCGAAGTGGGCTCTAAATCTAACAAGATCTCCTGACTTTTTACTGGTGAAGCAAAGTTATCTAAGTAGGAATCTGTTAATTCAAATATTTCAACCTTATCTACTACTCCAATCGCCCATTTAAAATACTCATCAACTGAAACTTTTTTTCCTAATCTGTTAATTTTTGATGTGTTTAAGGCTAATGAGATTCTATTATCATTGTCCTTAATGCGTAAGCTGTTAATTATATATTTACTTGAATAGATGGATGAAAATGAGCTGCTTAGATCATTTGCTTCTATATTACGTTTTCGGACAGAGTTGTTATTAATGTCCATGTTTAACATCGACAATTTTTCAAATTGTGAACTGTCACTTAGATATAGACGTGAAATCGTCGTATAATCTACGTCTGAGATCAAGCCTTTTAGTAATGTATTAAGACCACTAATATTTTTTTTATTTATTACAATCATATTTGAATATTGGAGTATTAATAGATAAGCATATTTAATCTCTTTTTCAGTACCCGACTCATCTAAAAAGTTAGGTTTACCTTTATATTTGAATATACAAAGTGAATAGAAAATATTTTTATCACCAATTACATAGGATTCATTAACTATTTTTTTCGTATAGGATCCAGATTTGCCTTTTGAGACATTAATAAATAATTTATTTATAAATTTAGTAGAAAGTCGATTATTTATATGGTAAAAGTAAGCTGTTTCACTTAAAGACAATCTTTCAATCATTTCTAGTCTCCTTAGTAATCTGTTATTTGCTCTAGTAATAAAAATATTCTAACATTTTAAATTAATTATCAACAGTGTAGAAGAAGACTGGTAAAATTAATGTGTTAGCTAACCATTCAATACTATTGAAAAAAATAACGTCTAAAATCAATATGAATACGAATTATCAGATGAAAAGATTGTATTATTAACAGAAAGAAACCATTACTTTTTAACTGTGAAAAAAGGTAGAATTGGTAATTTTCAGAGCATAATATATCGCTTAACTTCGTCTAAAATTCTACTTATAATTTAAAATTATTAAGTGGAGTAAAGAGTTCAATTCTGAATACAAAAATCCAACAGTTATTAGGTGCTAACCCCGCTAATAGTTTATTTGTTTCAACTGGAGGCTTTACTTCGCATACGGAAGCAGTCGCCAAACATAACGCTGTTAAATTAGTATACTTAGAAGAGCTTGTTGATGTAGTTGTGAAATGGTACGAAAATTTGCCAACTGATATAAGGGCATTACTGCCTTTGAAGAAGATGTATGTACCTGAGTGAAATCTAAACTAGATTATGGAGGTGAGATGATGAACTGGATTGAAAGGGTTAAGGAGAATGTTCTCCCAGTTAGTAATGAAAAGTATAACATTAGAAAAGCCCTGGACGAATGGGTTTATGAAGGTAATATGTATGATGTGGAAGTTGCAGATGAAATATGTGAATTATGTGATCACCCCAATATAAGATATCAATTTGAAATTGTTAATCAATTAAATAACAACGCTCTTTTGATTGGATCAGAATGTATAATCAGATTTAAAATTTCAGTGATAGACAAGTCAGGAAAGAAACTGTCCTTTGATGAAGCAAAGAAAAAAGTAACTAAAGATAAGAGCAGACTGGTGACTGAAGCAAAGGAAAAAAGTGTATTAAATACCTTAGTGGTTTTAGCTGGAATAGATCATAATTTTAATATCCTAAATTTTATTGAATATTTCAAAGAAAGGAAAGCATTTACACCGAATCAGTTAGCACTCCTTATATGGAGACTTGAAAGGGCAAACATTGACTTCAAAAAGTCCCACTTTAAATTAACAATCAAAAGAAATCGCGAAAAAGAACAATTATTGCAATTCGAAGATTGGAAGTTGAATCGTATATGGAGCTGTCTTTCAAATAGTCAGAAACAATTTGTAATTCAGAATAAAAATAAATAACGGACTTCGTTTTACTAAACTTCCTAATTTGTGAAGTCCAAAGTATTTTTGAGGTTTTCTTCAATCATAGATTTCTTGCTATCTTTCTGGGAATTATGTGTCTAGTTTGTCGAAAATAATAGATGACAATTCGTTCGATTTAGAAGTAGAGACTTTCAATAGTAAGTGCTGTATAAAACCGCATTTATACATGTTGCGGTGAACCTTATCATAAGTAAATGAGGTTTTTATGTAATTAAAATATTTGCTAAGAAAACAGTTTAAGCTTCAGTTTGTTTAAGCTGTTTTCTTTATAGTTTAAAATGGTATAATTTTCTAAAAAAAGAGGGTGTTCGTGTGCTCGAGAGTAATATAATTAGAAATAAGATCAAAGTTTTTATTAGTTCTAGATGTGGAGAAAATTATGAGAGATATGATTTAGTGAGATCTGAATTAAGAAAAATGATTGAAGGAACACATATTGCTGAAGTATATTTGTTTGAAGAAAGTGGAGCTTCAACACAAACAGCTCAGCAAGATTATCTCTATGCATTAGATGATAGCGATATTTGTATATTTTTAATTGATAACGCTGATGATGTCACACCACCAATTTTAAAAGAAATAACGAGAGCAAAATCTTTTCCAAAAAAATCATTGTATCTATTCTGTAATGAGAATGAAAAAGAAGCTACACAAGTACAAAAAGAGCTTATGGGAGCAAAAGGCTCTAAATATTATATTGTAGATAATTTTAATGATTTTATTCATCATGGATATGTAGATTTAATAAATGATATTGTAAATATCTACAAAAATTACTGTAAAAATAGACTAGTTGATGCAGAGTTTGAATTACTCGAGGACCATACAGATGAAAAAGTTAATACGACTATTATTTCGGAAACATTAAATAAAAATAGTTTCTCTAAAATGGATAAATGCGAAAGATATTTTACAAATATTGTTTATCCAATGGAGTATGAGATTGAGAATACTTCAGATTTAGATGGATATTTAGAGCAATTTTTAAAGGTTATATGGACTAATAAAGATATAACAGATTTTAATGTAGGATTATTATTGGATTCCTTAAAACTAGAAATGGATGATTCATTATATAGTGTAGTGGAACTACGATGGAAAGCGATTCAATCATACTGGTTAGATAATTTAGATAAAGTTTTAATGTATTTAAACCAAGCGTTTAAATTAGCTAAAGAAATTAATATGCCTGATTGGCTTATTCAAGATATTCTCATCGATATTAGAAATACCGAGAATTTAAGAGGAATACATAATAATCAACTCGTTCCTAAAACCGAAGCACAATTAGAATTAAATAAAATGCCTAGGACATTAATTTATCCTGTTTTAGATAGATTCGATAAAAACTTTTATGAAGAGATCAATAAAGAGTATATAAAAAATCAAATAAAATCAGTATATACAGTGTCTTTAGGAAATAACTTAAAAAAATATTTGAAAAATCTTTCAAATATTTATTATACAGCTAGTTACTATGGATCTTTATCGCATATTTTATTATTAAAGAATAGGGTATTTTCTATAGTATTTAATTTATGTGAAGAATATAGTAATTGGGAATTCAGGGTGTTATTAATTAAACTAAGTATTTTATTAAATGACAATAAAAAAGTAACAAATCAAATACGCTACTTTAATAATATTTTGGGTAAAATTAACGATAAAGACGCGAAAGAAATTTTTGATTATTCGTATACAATACCGATAACAAAAGAAAGGTTAAAGTATAAATTTCAAGCAATTAAAACTATTGGATATTACTTAAACGATGTGGATTTTGAAATTATTATGGATGAATTATTAATTTCGATATACAAATGGATTGATAATGATAGAAGAGAAGTTTTTATGGGTAGCCTTATTATTGATTCAATAAATGAAAATAGATATAGAATGAATCCAGATATAATAATTGATATATGTATAAAAATGATAAATAAAAAAACTTATCGATTCTTTGACAACATATTTAAATTATTAGGCAGAATGGACTTTTCGGATTTGAAAGACAAAAATAAAATGGCTATAAAAAATGTAATTTTAGATTGTGTTAATAATAAAGAAATCACTAGCAATTCGGATGAATTAGTAAATGTAATAATTAATTTAAGTAAACAAATGGACGAATTTCGTGAGGAAATAGATGTAATAGTACAAGAAGAACTTAATCAGCCAGCAAAAAAAGTCTACTTTTTAGAAACGACTAATAATGATGATGCAATTTATGTTAATAGTTATATAGACGAGATTGAAAATTATTTGCAAAACCAAGGGAAGAATGGGGTTTACAGTATTAATGGACATAACACTTATTATACAGTGAGAAGAATTTTGTCTTTTAACTCAGATATAATGGATTCTTCAATGTACAACCGATTAATTAAAGCATGTGAAGATTCAATTTACGCTTCAAATATAAATTATGTAGAGAAAACAAGTGCAATTCAATTATTGGCATTTCTTTTTAATAAGTATAAAGATTATCATTTTGATTATTCCAGCATTTATGACAGAATTGAAAAAAATAAACCTAATATCCTTATAGCTTATGAAGATATTTTTCAAAAACAATCAAGTCTTACTCTAGAATTTAACTTAATTTTGTTACAATTGTCTTTAGGAAAAATAAAAATACTAGATTTGATAGATTTCTTTTCAATAATTAATCAAGAAAGTGATTTTGAAATACTAGAGAGTTTGAAATCATTAAAAAACAATATTGAAAAAGCATTATTTGAGAATTTAGAGGAGCAAATTCAAAATGTGTTAATACAATTTGTTTTAAGCTATAAAGGTCATGAAAATATGGATATTAGATATTATTCAAATTTATTACTTATAAATATATTGACTCAAGATAACAAAGATTTAATATTAACACATCTTTCTAAATCAATGGATTATGAAAATGTGTATATTAAAAATTTAATTATCACTAGTTTTGAAGAAATAATACAATATGATAATAGTGCTGCACATGCAATTTTAAAAAAGGCATTATTAGATAATCATTATCTAGTTAGAAAAGTAGCTAATAAATATAAAAGAAATATAGATACTATAAGTTAAAACCTCATTTAGATGCACTACGGTGAACCGTATCATAAGTAAAGGCGGTTTTTTACTTAAATGTATCCACGCCGCTGAGAAGTTAGTTGTTATGTCTAATTAAAAAAGAATCG
>DGOU01000251.1:5741-8621 GCA_002390165.1 Lutibacter sp. UBA4458 | reverse complement strand
CCTCGCCAACGATAAATTGCTTGTTTCGCATCGCCAACTAACATCAACTTACCTTTTTCAGCATCTTCATTTTCAGAAGAAATTGCATTTTCAACTAGCGGAATTAAATTTTGCCATTGCAAAACCGATGTGTCTTGCATTTCATCAATAAAATAATACCGATATTTTTCACCTATTCGCTCATAAATAAAAGGAGCTGGTTCATTTTTAATAGTATCGTTTATTTTTTGATTAAACTCTGCATTTAAAACTAAGTTGTTTTCTGTTTTAATTTCTTGAAGTTCCTTATAAATATAACTTAAAACCGCTAAAGGGACTAAACTATTACTTAGCAAATTATTTAAGGTTTTCTGCTGAAATAAAGCTTCGGATTTATTATATAATTCTAACAAATTAGGAATGCAGCCATCAATAGCATTTTTAATAATATCTTTTTTTGATTTTGCATAAAATAATTCACTTTCAATGTTTCGTTTTAAAGCACTTTGATCAAAAAATTTTACTTTTTTTGTATTTGTAGCTAAAGCTTCAAAATGTTTTGGTAGTTGAGAGCGATAAAAATCATTTTGTTCAATTCCTAAATTATTTATTATTTCTAACCCGTTTTTTCCAATTTCTATTAGTTTGTTTTCTACAGTTATATTTTCTTTTTGAAGTTGGATTTTAATTTTTTTAAAATCTTCAATAGAAACCTCTTTAATTAATTTTAAATTTTTAGCATCGTTTTCATTCAATATAATTTTCGCAAAATCTTTTAACTCTTTAGAAATATCCCAAGCTTTATCATCTTCTAATTTTTGAATAGAATAACTAATTAATAAATTAGTTAATTTTGAATCGAATCCGATTTTTGAAATTACTAAATCTACAGCTTCACTTAACAAGCTATCGGCATCCATTTCTACATCAAAATTAACAGGCAAGTGCAAATCGTAAGCAAAAGTTCTAATTAATTTATGCGTAAAACTATCAATAGTAGTAATACTAAAAGCGGCATAATTTTGAAGAATAGTATTTAAAACTACAACCGATCTTTTAGTTATAGTTTTGGCTTCTAAATTTAATTCAGTAGCAATAATATTAAACATTTCATTTTGCTCTCCTTTTGAAAAGCTGTGTAAATTTTCTATAACACGTTCCTTCATTTCTCCAGCAGCTTTATTGGTAAAAGTAACTGCTAATATTTGCTGAAATTTAAATCGATTAGAAGAATTTAATAGAATTTTCAAATATTCCTTTACTAGTATAAAGGTTTTACCACTGCCGGCAGATGCATTATAAACTTGAAAAGAGGTTGTTTTTAACACTACTTATTTTTGATGCAAATTACTATTTTAAATACAAAAAGCCGAACAAACATTCGGCTTTTAACTTAATAAATACGTTATTAAATTTTATTCACTCGTTTTACTGCTTTGGTAAAATCATCTAAGTCGTTATCATTTAAAATTAAATGAATTGCTTCGTCTACAACTTTTTCTACATTATCCACGGTAAACCCAAGTCCAACAGCTATTTTACGTAGCGTACTTGCTTCTTTTTTAGAAACTACCTCATCTGCATAAATCATTTTAGATAATAAAAATAATTGTTCAATACGTTCATTATAACTATGAGGGGTAACCATAGAAAATTCAGCTGGATTTTCCATAATTTCATTTCTCATTTCTTGCATAATATGAAATCTTTTAGCTAAACGATTTATAAGCTTTTCTTCTGCTTCTGTAATAACAGAATCTGACAAAGCCAATTTTACTATACTAGCAAAATAGGCAATATTATTTTTTTGTTCTCCTTTTAAATTATAATCTGCAATTCCCATGTAGTTAATTTTAATTTTTTATAAATTAACTAAATAAAAATGACATTTAAAACATTAATGTTGCATTGGATTAGCTTTTTTAATCATTTTTTTAAAATCCTCAAAATCTGGTTCTTTTAAAAAAAACTTAATGGCAGCTTTAACTACGGATCTAGCATTTTCAATCGGAAATCCTAAACCAACTGCAACTCTATTCATCACTGAAACTTTATCAATGGTTGGATTTTTATCTAAAAAAAGCATTCTAGTTAAATCGTAAAGTCGTTCTAACCTATCATGATAACTTACTGGCGGATTAACTGGATAGTTTTCAGGATTTTTTAAAATTTTTTTAAATTCATTTTTATGAATCCCCAAACTACATGATAATCTTTTCAATAAAGCCAACTCATTTTCATCAATTTTATCATCAATTAAAGCTAATTTAACTATTGCAGCAAAATGTCCAATATTTTGCTGATGCAAACCTGTTGGGTATAAATCTGAAATAGGCATAATGTATAAATTTATGATTTATATAAATATACGGAAATTTGAATGATTTTTTTTATAAAATATTACCTTTGGCAAAATTTTTAACTTTTGAGCAAACCTGCTATTATTAAAATTTACGAACAGGTTGTTAAAAAAAAACAACTAGTTCAGCACTTATCAAAAGAAAATAACCATTTCCAAATTGCTAATTTGGTTGGGTCTTCTTTGTCTTTTATTATTTCAGAAACTTTTAAAACTGCTAAAAAACCTTTTTTAATTATTTTAAATGATAAAGAAGAAGCAGCATATTATTTAAATGATTTAGAGCAACTATTGCCCGAAAAAGATGTGTTTTTTTATCCAGGATCTTACCGAAGACCTTACCAAGTAGAAGAGACGGATAATGCAAACATTTTGTTACGCTCTGAAGTTTTAAACCGAATTAATTCACGTAAAAGTCCGGCTATTATTATCACTTATCCCGATGCTCTTTTTGAACAAGTAGTAACTAAAGCCGAATTAAACAGAAATACTTTAAAAATTGGATTAAATGACCAATTAACTTTAGATTTTGTTAACGAAGT
>DGOU01000251.1:4436-5659 GCA_002390165.1 Lutibacter sp. UBA4458 | reverse complement strand
GATGATGTAGAAAGCATTAGAACATTTGATGTAGAAACGCAACTTTCTACTAACAAGCTAAATAAAATTAGCATAATGCCTAATGTTGAAAACAAGGCACTAACCGAAAAGCGTGAAAGTTTTTTAAGTTACATTTCATCTAAAACCATTGTTTTTACTAAAAACATAGATTTTTTAGCCGATAGATTAGATTCTTTTTATAAAAAAGCCGAAGAAACTTACAGCGAGCTTAATTCTATTTTAAACCACGCAAAACCAAATGCTCTTTTTTGCGATGGAAATCTTATAAAAAAACAATTAAAAAGTTTTACTCTAGTAGAAATTTTAAATCGAAGTAAAAATGAAAATGATTCAGATCTTCATCAAAAGATGGGGAATCAAGTTCAGCAAGACGCAGTTTACTTCAACACCAAACCTCAACCTTCATTTAATAAGAATTTTGAATTATTAATAAAAAATTTCCAAGAAAATACAGCAAACGGATTTAAAAACTATTTGTTTTGTGATTCTCAAAAACAAGCAGAACGATTTCACGATATTTTTAATAATGTTGAAGAAGAAATTGAATATAAAGCCATTGTTTTCCCTATTTATCAAGGATTTATCGATTTTGAAAACAAACTCGTTTGTTATACCGATCATCAAATATTTGAACGCTATCATAAATTTCGCCTAAAAAATGGCTATGCAAAAAAACAAGCTATAACCTTAAAAGAACTTACCAATTTATCTATTGGAGATTATGTTACGCATATTGACCATGGTATTGGAAAATTTGGTGGGCTTCAAAAAATTGATGTGGATGGAAAACAGCAAGAAGCCATTAAATTAATTTATGGCGATAGAGATATTTTGTATATCAGCATTCATTCTCTTCATAAAATATCCAAATACAGCGGTAAAGATGGAAAACCACCTAAATTATACAAATTAGGTTCAGGAGCTTGGAAAAAATTAAAACAAAAAACCAAATCGCGCATAAAACATATTGCGTATAATTTAATTGAATTATATGCAAAACGAAAAATGAAAAAAGGGTTTCCTTATAACCCAGATAGCTATTTGCAAAATGAATTGGAGGCAAGTTTTATGTATCAAGATACTCCAGATCAATTTACTGCTACGCAAGATGTTAAAACGGATATGGAAAACGAACAACCAATGGACAGGTTAGTTTGTGGCGATGTTGGTTTTGGAAAAACCGAAATTGCAATCAGAGCCGC
>DGOU01000251.1:567-4392 GCA_002390165.1 Lutibacter sp. UBA4458 | reverse complement strand
GAACGTTTAAAAGATTTTCCTGTTGTTGTAGATTATTTAAACCGGTTTAGAACGGCAAAACAACGAAAAGGTGTTTTAGAAGGATTAGCAACTGGAGCTGTAGATATTGTAATAGGAACACATCAACTTACCAATTCAGCCATAAAATATAAAGATTTAGGGTTGCTTATTGTAGATGAAGAACAAAAATTTGGAGTTGCAGTAAAAGATAAGTTAAAAACCATAAAAGAAAATGTAGATACTTTAACTTTAACCGCTACTCCAATTCCAAGAACCTTACAATTTTCATTAATGGCTGCTCGAGATTTATCTGTAATTAGCACGCCACCTCCAAATAGGCATCCAATTGAAAGTAATGTAATCCGTTTTAATCAAGAAGTTATTAGAGATGCCATTCGTTATGAAATACAACGAGGCGGACAAGTATTTTTTATTCATAATAGAATTGAAAATATAAAAGAAGTTGCAGGTTTACTACAAAGGTTGCTACCAGATGCCAAAATAGGAATTGGTCACGGGCAAATGGATGGTAAAAAATTAGAGCAATTAATGCTTTCCTTTATAAATAATGAATTTGATGTATTAGTTTCTACCACAATTGTTGAAAGTGGGCTTGATGTACCAAATGCCAATACTATTTTTATAAACAACGCCAATAATTTTGGCTTGTCAGATTTACATCAAATGCGTGGTAGAGTTGGTAGATCTAACAAAAAAGCGTTTTGTTATTTTATAACGCCTCCTTATCATAATATGACCGATGAAGCCAGAAAAAGAATTCAGGCAATTGAACTATTTACCGATTTGGGAAGCGGCATAAATATAGCAATGAAAGATTTAGAAATTCGAGGTGCTGGTGATTTATTAGGCGGTGAACAAAGTGGATTTATAAATGATATTGGTTTTGAAACGTATCAAAAAATATTAAACGAAACTATTGAAGAACTCAAAGAAAACGAGTTTAAAGAACTATATAAAAGTGATTCTAAAAAGCCAAAAGAATTTGTTAAAGAAATTCAAATGGATACCGATTTTGAAATCCTTTTTCCTGATGATTATATAAATATTATTTCTGAAAGATTAAGCCTATACCATCAATTAGCTACTCTTAAAACAGAAGAAGAATTACATAAATTTGAATTAGAATTAACCGATAGATTTGGTGAAATTCCTGTGCAAGTAGAAGATTTATTAAACAGCGTTCGTATAAAATGGCTAGCTAAAAAGTTAGGTATAGAACGCTTAATTTTAAAACAATCTAAAATGATTGGCTATTTTATTGCAAATCAACAAAGCGAGTTTTACCAATCTCCAAAATTTACTCAAGTACTACAATTCGTTCAACAAAACACCGCTATTTGCACCATGAAAGAGAAAGAAACAAAAAACGGATTACGTTTATTACTTACGTTTAACCAAGTTAATTCCATAAATAAAGCATTGGCTTTACTTCAAAAAATATAAAGTTGGAAAAAACCTATATAAAAAACTTAGTTGAACTTAACATTGGTATTCTTTTTATAAGCACTTCCGGTATTTTAGGACGATATATTTCTATGCCTCCTCCTATTACCATTTGGTTTAGATGCCTATTTGCAGCTTTATTTTTAGGCGGTTTTATTTGGTATAAAAAAATAGATTTAAAAATTGCCAACAAAAAAGATTTTAAAACAATTATTTTAAGCGGATTACTTTTTGGCGTGCATTGGGTTACTTACTTTTACGCCCTAAAATTGTCTAATGTAGCAATTGGAATGTTATCATTATTCACATTTCCTGTTATTACCGCTCTTCTTGAACCTTTATTTTTTAAAACAAAGCTAAACATTAAACAAGTTTTTTTAGGAGGAATTGTTCTTGTTGGAATATATTTTTTAACTCCTGAATTCAATTTACAAAACAACTATACTTTAGGTATTTTATTTGGATTAATTTCTTCTGTATTTTATGCATTAAGAAATATTTTATTAAAACAGCAAATTAGAAGATACAATGGTTCTATGCTCATGTTTTACCAAATGATAACCGTTACCTTAGTTTTATGGCCTGCTTTCTTTGTTTTTGATGCAAATCCTGCTAATCATGATTGGGAAGCTTTATTAACCCTAGCAGTTTTAACTACCGCAATTGGACACACTTTATTTATAATGAGTTTTAAAAACTTTTCGGTAAGCACTGCAAGTATAATAAGTAGTATTCAACCTATTTATGGAATTATATTTGGAATTATATTTTTAAGTGAAATTCCTGCTTCAAAAACAATAGTTGGTGGTTTTTTTATACTTTTAACCGTGATTATAGAAAGTTTTCAATCGAAAAAATAAATTAAATGGAATTTTTTAGAGTTATAAATAAACAAGTTACCGAAGCTAATCTTCAAAAAAACATTACCCCAGAAACTCTTGAAAAGTTTACAGAAACCATGTTTAAAATCACCAATAATAGTCCTAATTTTACTGGAGCTACACTTTGGGGAGAATTTGAAATAAGTTATTCTAAAATTAATGGTGGCGTTCGGTTTGCTTTAGTTAGCTGTCCTAATGCTTTGGCATGGACAATTACTACTGGGTTTCCTCCTGAACGAAATAAAATTGTATTACATTGTACTATTAACAGAACGCAAAAACCAGCTGAATTTGTTAAAGAAATTACTGATTTTTTAAATGAATGGGAAACTGGAATTACCACTCAGTTTTAAATTATTTTACAAATTCTGTTTTAAAATGTTCATTTATATCTATAACCATCATTCCTGCTGTTTTTGCAGCTTCCATTCCTAATATACCATCTTCAAAAACAACACATTCCGTTGGATTAACTTGCATTAATTCGGCACATTTTAAAAAAGTTTCAGGATGTGGTTTGCAATTCTCAATATCATCCGCAGTTATAATAATATCAAAATATTGACTCATTTGTATTACTTCTAGCGTTTTTGTTGCACCTTTAAACGTGCTACCAGTACCAATTGCCATTGGTAATTTAGTATGGTATTGTTCAATAATATTAGTTACTACCTCAATTTTTTCAGTAAAACCAACTAAGGTTTTAAAATAATTATCTTTATTAACACCAACAACTATTGGATCCATTTCTGTACCAAATAAGGTATTAAGTTTATTTATAGTTGCTGCTTTTGGCATTCCTGTTAAACTCAAAAATAGCTCTTCATTAAAATCAATTCCATAAGGCTCTACTGCATGTCGCCAAGCTTTAAAATGGTTAGGCATGGTATTTGCAATGGTGCCATCTAAATCAAAAATAAGCCCTTTTGCTTTGGAAGGAATAGTAATCATAATCAAAATTTTAAGTTGCAAACTTAAGCATAATATCTAAATACTTTTAAAAACAATATTTCCTTTAGATAGCTTCAAACAATTTTCCTGGTAGTGGTTTTACAACACCTTTCATTTCTAAATTAAATAAAATGGTTGTGGTTTTATGAATAGGAAGGTTGCAATTTATGGCAATTATATCTAATAACTCTTTTCCGTTTTCCATCAAAAAATCGACTATCTTTTGTTCAGGTTCGTTTAATTCCACAAACAGTTGCTTTTGAATTACTTTTTGAGGTTTACTTTTTACATCCCAATTTAAAAATTCAATCAAATCTTTTGCGGAAGTTAGCATTGCTGCTTTGTTCTGTTTTATTAAATTATTACAACCTTGGCTTAATTTATCGGTGCTTCTACCAGGAACTGCAAACACATCTCTAGCATACGAATTAGCAATATCCGCTGTTACCAAAGAGCCTCCTTTTTCCGCAGACTCTATTATTATTGTCGCTTCAGAAATACCAGCTACAATTCTATTTCGTTTTAAAAA
>DGOU01000251.1:0-516 GCA_002390165.1 Lutibacter sp. UBA4458 | reverse complement strand
CCATTATTTTCTACTTCGCTAGTATATTTTTTATGACTTTTTGGATAAAAATCTTCAAATCCGTGCGCTAAAACACCAATAGTTTGCAAATTATTTTTAATAGCTGCTTTATGCGCACAAATATCTACTCCATAAGCAAACCCACTAACTATTATTGGGTTAAATTCTTTTAAATCCTCAATTAATTGTTCGCAAAAGCCTCTTCCATAACTGGTTATTTTTCTCGTTCCGACAATACTAATTATCGGTTGATTTTTTAGGGATATATTTCCTTTTTTAAAAATTAAAATTGGACCATCTACACAATGTTTTAGTTTTTCAGGATAGTCAGCATCTAAAAAATAACTGATTTCAATATTATTTTTTTGAATATAATTTAATTCTTTTTCGGCTTCTTTTAAATTATTGGTGTCGGATAAATGACGAATAGTAAAGGTTCCTATTCCATTTATTTTTTCAATTAAATTTCGTTTTTCTTTAAAAACATTTTTTGCTGACCCACAATGGGAAATTAGC
>DGOU01000026.1:3111-16598 GCA_002390165.1 Lutibacter sp. UBA4458 | reverse complement strand
TAAAAATTAAGATATCCACAAGCAATCCAAAGCATCCGTTAGCATATGAAAAAGTAATGCTATTGCTACAATTCTTGTTTTTTTAGGAATCAATAGTAGAAAATATACCGCAATTGCATAGTAAGAATGTAGTGGATGAAAGTTAATACTGCATCGGCTAGCATCAAAAATAGGAGTAGCAAATAAATGATCTACATCTACTAACATGGTTAGTAAAAAAATAATCCAAACTTTTTTCCAATTCGATTTAAAAAAGACATAAGCAATTATTCCTGGAGCTAGCAAATGCATGCCGTAATGTGTAAAAAAGCGTAAATATTCCAACGTTTAAAAAGTTAAGTTTTGATTTTCTAAATAATTTAAAGCATTAGGTCCTTCCATAAAAATTAAATCTAAAATACTTAGGTTAGAAATAAATCCGTGTTTTTGTTCAAAAACTTGAATATAACGGTTGAAATTATAAACCTTATTATTTTTAGCTTCTGCTAATTTTCTGAAATCGAATTTCTTTTCATCCGAAATATAATTTTGGGTTTTCGATGTTGGAATTTTTAACTGCAAAGCATCCATAATTAATTGATGTGCACTCCAATTTAAATCTATTAAAAAAGTATATTTCGTTTTAAAAATAGGAAGTAAATCATCTATATAAAATTCAAAAAAGGGAGAAGAATTATATGCAGATTGCAATGCTTTTAATTGTAATTTTTGCCAATTTTCTTTATAATCAATTTTTACTTCTTTAGTTTTTTGCTTAACACCTTTGTTATGTTGAACAGGGACATTTAATAATTGTTTACCGTTTGCTGCAAAAATAGCACATCTATTTCTATAGGTTTGCTTTTGAAAATTATCTTCTACTTCAAAAATAATTTTATTGGAATTAGCAATAGCTACGTATTGGGCAATAGGTGAAAAATAAGTAGGTAATACTAAAACTGTACTCAAAATTAAGCTTCTTTTTTACGTTTTCTATAGTAACTAAAACCAAACCAAAGTGCCAATACACCTAAAAAAGGATATAAATAAGAAACAGGTTCTCCAGTTCCGTTAACGGTAGTAAACACACGATTCCATCTAATTTTATTTGCTAAGCCTTGTCCGTTAGTATCCCAGCTAAACCAAATAAAAACAGGTTTTCCAACCACGTGATCAAATGGTACATAACCCCAATAACGAGCATCTTCAGAATTATGTCGATTGTCACCCATCATCCAGTAATAGTTTTCTTTAAAAGTGTACGTGGTTGCTAATTTTCCATTAATAAAAATTTCATCACCATTTACTGTTAAATTATTATGTTCATATACTTTAATAATTCGTTTATAAAGTGGTAATGTTTTTAAATTTAAGTCCACAGTTTTTCCGGCTTCAGGAATATAAATTGGCCCATAATTATCTACCGACCAAGGATATTGATTATTATGTGGAAAAATGGATTTATCAAAATTTCCGTTAGGTGTAATTTGTTTAGTTACACTTTTTATTAACGGATTGTTTGCAAGTCTTTTAGCATTTTTATCGGTTAAATTAAGCATATAATAATCTCCCTGAAAACTGCCTTCCGTAACATTATATCTTTTTAAAGTTGCGGTACTTAATTGTTGTCCATCAGTAACTACTTTGTTAATATATTGTGGTTTAGCTCTGTCTGGAAGCACAGTTTGTTTTCCATTAATAAAAATATATCCATCTTTAATTTCTAAAGAATCACCAGGAACACCCACACAACGTTTTACATAATTAGATTTTTTATCGATAGGTTTATCTACGTGTATTTTTGAATGATCTCTAAAAAAGCGAACCGTATCCGTTGGCCAATTAAATACTACAATTTCATTTCGTTTTATATCCTCAAAACCAGGTAATCTAAAATAAGGTAGTTGAGGTTTATTTAGATAAGATTTTGTGTGAATAATTGGTAAAGAATCATGAACCATTGGAGCAGCAACTGTTGTCATAGGTACTCTGGCTCCATAATGAAATTTACTTACAAACAAAAAGTCACCAATTAACAACGATTTTTCTAAAGAAGAAGTAGGAATGGTATAAGGTTGCATAAAGTAGGTATGCACTAAAGTTGCAGCAACAATTGCAAAAATTATGGAACTTACCCATTCTCCAAATTCAGTTCTGGTTTTTAAACTTCTGTTTTTAATATAAGAAACATTAGTGAAATAATTTAGGTAAAAATTATAAAAACCAAGTAATACTACTGCTAAAATAGTATCTATAGTTTTGTTTTTACCAAAACTTCTGCTGGTTTCTACCCAAATTACAGGGAACATTAATAAATTTATGATAGGAATAAATAATAAAAAGACCCACCAAACAGGTCTATTTATAATTCGCATTAATACAATTGCGTTATAAACTGGTATAATTGCTTGCCACGATTTTTTACCTGCTTTTTTATATAATTTCCAAGTTCCTAAAAAGTGAATTACTTGAATTATTAAGAAAAATATAAACCATTGAGTCATTGTCATAATTGGTAATTTTAAATTTTAGTTTAAGTTTAAAACATCTTTCATTGTATAAACTCCTATTTTATTAACAAGCCATTCTGCTGCAACAACAGCTCCTAACGCAAAACCTTCTCTACTATGTGCAGTATGCTTAATTTCTATGGAATCTACATTTGATTTATAAGAAACTGTGTGTGTTCCCGGTACATCTGGAATACGTTTTGCAACAATAGGAATTTCGTTTTTATTGGCTGTTTTCTCTAAAGTCCAACTTTGTTTAGAGGTGTTTTTTATAATATCTTCCGCTAAAGTAATAGCAGTTCCACTAGGTGCATCTAATTTTTTTGTGTGATGAATTTCTTCTAATGAAATATTATACTGGTCTAAATTTTGCATCATTTTTGCCAAATTTTTATTTAATTCAAAAAAGATATTAACTCCTAAACTAAAATTACTAGCATAAATAAATGCACCTTTTTTTTGATTGCATAAACCTACAATTTCATCGTATTTTTCTAACCAACCCGTTGTGCCACTAATTACAGGAATATTATTTTCTATACAATTTTTAATATTATTAAAAGCTGCAGTAGGAACGCTAAAATCAATAGCGACATCTACTTTTGAAAGATTATAGTTTAAATCGTCTTTATCTACTTTTAATATAATTTCATGACCTCTTTGTAAAGCAATTTTTTCAATTGTTTTGCCCATTTTTCCGTATCCGAGTAATGCAATCTTCATATTAAAATTTAAAGTTTATTTGGGCGCCAACTATGGTTTTATTTGAATTTATCGGTTTAATTAATTTTGGATTTACAGATAATTTATTGTCCACATTATACTGTAATAAATGAGCATTTGCGCTTGCTTCAACTATTTGTAAAATGTATAAACCAACGGTAACTAATAACGATAAATCTCTATCTTTTCTATACGATTTTTGAGCCGATACCAATGCGTCTTCAGATAAAAAAGGATTGCCGTTTGCTCCATCAAATTCATCGGGTTTATCTGCAATTCGAAGTTTATATGCTTCTCTAACTCTGTTATAATTGGTGTTATTTGAGCTATAAAAATAAATTCCAGAACCTAAAGCGGCATAAACAAAAGGAATTTTCCAGTATTTTTTATTATAAGCTTGTCCTAAACCTGGTAATATTGCAGAATAAAATGCTGCTTTTGCTGGTGCTAAAGGATTGTATCTATAATTATTATCTACTATAGTATCTTTAATAATATTGCTTTTTTGAGCATAACTTTGAAATGCAAAAAGAAAGCATGTAATCATGAAAATATGGGAAAACTTAATAGGCACTATTGTAAAAGTTTTTTTATTCTATTAAAATCTTCTTCAGAGTGAAAAGGAATAATTAATTTACCTTTATCTTTTCCAGCTAATTTTACATCAATTTTATGTCCGAAATATTCACTGATTGTTTTTAGTCCTTTAGAAACAAATTTTGGAACTTCTGCTTTTTCGTTAGTTTTTTTTGTTTTAGGTAACGTGCCTTCTCTTAGTTCTTTTACTAATTGTTCTGTTTGACGAACCGATAATTTTTGTTGAATTATTTTTTCATAAATAGCTAACTGTTCTTCTGAGTTTTCAATATTTATTAAGGCTCTACCATGACCCATTGATAAAAATCCGTCACGCATTCCGGTTTGGATAATTGGATCTAATTTTAGTAAACGTAAATAATTACTAATTGTAGAACGTTTTTTACCAACACGTTTACTCATTTCTTCTTGAGTTAAATCAATTTCATCAATTAAACGTTGGTAAGTTAAAGCTACTTCAATAGGATCTAAATCTTTACGTTGAATATTTTCAACTAAAGCCATTTCCAACATTTCCTGATCATTTGCTAATCTAATGTATGCTGGTATGGTAGTATTTCCTATTAATTTGGATGCTCTAAATCTGCGTTCCCCAGAAACTAATTGAAAAGTATTATTTTTAGTTTTTCGTAAAGTAATAGGTTGAATTACACCAAGTTCTTTAATAGAACTAGCCAATTCTCTAAGAGCTTCTTCATTAAAATAAGTTCTTGGTTGATAAGGGTTTACTTCAATAGATTCTAAGTCAATTTCAATAATGTTTCCAACAACTTTTTCAGCATTTTTGTCATTTGCAGAATTTATAGCAGCAGAAGAATCGTTTAATAAAGCAGATAATCCTCTTCCTAATGCTTGTTTTTTAGTTGCTTTTGCCATGTTATTTGTTTTTTTTAAGAATTTCGTTGGCTAAGTTAATATAATTTACAGCACCTCTACTTGTAGCATCATAAGCAATAATGCTTTCACCATAACTTGGCGCTTCACTTAACCTTACATTTCGTTGAATAATAGTTTTAAACACCATATTTTGAAAATGTTTTTTCACTTCTTCTACAACTTGATTAGATAATCGTAAACGAGAATCGTACATGGTTAATAATAAACCTTCAATATCTAAATCAGGGTTATGAATGTTTTGTACACTTTTTATAGTGTTTAATAATTTACCCAATCCTTCCAAAGCAAAATATTCACATTGTATTGGAATAATTACAGAATCAGCAGCTACTAAGGCATTTAAAGTTATTAAGCCAAGTGAAGGTGCACAATCAATTAAAATATAATCGTAGTCATTTTTAATTTCTTGTAACGATTCCTTTAGCATTAATTCTCTATTATTTTTATCTACCAACTCAATTTCAATAGCAACCAAATCTATATGCGCAGGAATGATATCTACGTTAGGAGAATTAGTAGAAGTCACCGCTTCTGAAGCAGAAATTGCATGTTCTAATAATTGATAACTGCCTAAATCTACGTCTTCTACATTTATACCTAAAGCAGAAGAGGCGTTTGCCTGTGGATCGGCATCAATTAACAATATTTTTTTTTCTAAAACACCTAAAGCTGCCGCTAAATTTACAGTGGTTGTGGTTTTTCCTACACCACCTTTTTGATTGGCAATTGCAATTATTTTTCCCATTAAATAAAATGAATTATTTTTAAGTTGTAAAAATACAATTATTTGCCGTTTTTTAAAGATAATAATGTTAACATACCCTTAAAAATAAAAAAGAGGTTGAAACATCAACCTCTTTAACTGATCTTTAATTTTTAAACGGAATATTTTCTAAAATTGTTAATAAAAATTTCCAGAATTTTTGAGACGATTTTATATTAGCCTTTTCATCAGGAGAGTGAGCGCCTTGTATGGTTGGGCCAAATGAAATCATATCCATTTCAGGGTAATTAGTCCCTAAAATTCCACATTCTAATCCTGCATGGCAAGCCATAATACCAGGTTTGCTTTTAAATAATTTTTCGTAAGTTTTACTTAAAAGTTCTAGAATAGGGGAATTAACGTTGGGTTTCCATCCAGGATATGACCCAGATAAGGTTACTTTATATCCTGCTAATTCAAATGTAGATTTTAAGGTGTTTGCTAAATCAAATTTTGAAGATTCAACAGATGACCTTGTTAAGCATAAAATAGTAATACTACCATTTTTTACAGTAATTCGAGCAATGTTGTTAGAAGTTTCCACTAAATCTTCCATATCATTACTCATTCTATAAACCCCATTATGTGATGCATATATTGCAGCAATTAAAGCATTTTGACTAATTAAAGTCATTACTTTATTAGGTGCTTCGGTTTCTGTAATTTCAATAGTTAAATTTGGATCAATGGTTTTTAATTCTTGTTTAATTTCTTTTGAAATCTTTTTAAGGATTTTTAAAAAACTAGATTTTGAAGCATGATAAACAGCTATTTTTGCAAAACTTTCTCTTGGAATTGCATTACGCAAACTTCCGCCATTAATTTCTGAAATGCGTGTAATATCTTGTACTGCATATAAAATACGGTTCATAATTTTATTTGCATTGCCAAGTCCTTTGTGAATATCCATTCCAGAATGACCACCATTAAGGCCTGTTACAGAAATAGAATAACCAATGCTATTTACAGGTGCACTTACCTCATGATAATCACTTTCAACGGTAATATCAATTCCACCTGCACATCCTATATCTATTTCATCATCTTCTTCCGTATCTAAATTCAATAAGATTTCGCCGTTTAAATAACCAGCTTCTAACCCCATTGCACCAGTCATACCTGTTTCTTCATCAATAGTAAATAAAGCTTCTAATGCTGGATGTGCTATGTCTGTAGAAGCTAATACACTCATAATTGCTGCAACGCCTAAACCATTATCAGCACCTAAAGTAGTACCTTCAGCACGAACCCAATCGCCATCTACTTTCATTTTAATTCCTTCGGTATCAAAATCAAAATTAGAATCTGAATTTTTTTGGTGAACCATATCTAAATGTCCTTGCAAAACCAAAACCTTACGGTTTTCCATTCCTTTAAATGCTGGCTTTTTTATAATTACATTTCCTATAGGATCTACAACAGTTTCAAGGTTTAACTTTTTTCCAAATTCAACCATAAATTGGCGAACTTTTTCTTCTTTTTTTGAACCTCTTGGAACTGCATTTAGGTCAGCAAAATTATTCCATAATTCTTTTGGTTCTAAGGCTCTTACTTCTTTGCTCATAATTGTCTTTAATTATTTATAATATTTCAATAATAGTTTTGTTTAATGGTTTTCGTACTTTTTTAAGTCCGTTCATAATATCATCTTCAGCCCGGAAACCTACAGGTAATAATAAGACGGATTTTAAACCTTTTTCATTCAAATTTAATAATTTATCTACTTTTTCAGGAATAAATCCTTCAATTGGGCAAGAATCTATTTTTTCAACAGCGCAAACCGTTAACAAATTACCAAGTGCAATATAAACTTGAAAAATTGCAGATTGTTGTATTTCTTCCTCCGATTTATTTTGGTACATTTCAACAAGTTGGTTTCTAAATTTTGAAACTACTTCTTCTTTAGTACCACGTATTTGTTTTTCCAAATCAAAATAGGCATTAATATTTGCAGTAGTTGTATTTTTTTCAATACATAAAACTAAAACGTGCGGTGCTTGTGCAACTTGTTCTTGATAATAACACAATGGTGTAAGTTTTTCTTTTAATTTTGAATTACTTAAAACAACCAATTTTAAAGGTTGTAAACCAAAGGAAGTTGCAGTTAAATTGAACGCCTGTTTTAAGGTGTTTAATTGTTCTACTGAAAGTTTTTTTGAACTATCAAATTTTTTGGTAGCATAGCGCCACGTTAAGCTATCAATTATGTTCATATATACTATTTAATTATTTACAAAATTAAGCTAAATTTGGTTAAAAATAATTAAAAAGGCTATTCAATTTTTATAACTAAAAGTTAATTTTTATCTTACCGAAGCATTTATAGCTATGAAAGAAAATTTACTTCATTTTATATGGAAACTAAAATTGTTTTCATCAAATCAATTATCTACAATTAGTGGAAAAGCAATCCAAATTATTTCTGTTGGAACACATAATTATAATTCAGGGCCAGATTTTTTAAATGCTAAAATTAAAATTAATCAACAACTTTGGGCTGGTAATGTTGAAATTCATGTATTATCGTCTGATTGGTACGCGCATTCTCATGAAAAAGATGCTAATTATGATGCCGTTATTTTACATGTGGTTTGGGAACACGATGTAGATGTTTACAGAAATACTAATGAAAGTATAGAAACTTTAATTTTGAAGGATTTTATAACTGAAAAAGTATTGGTTAACTATGAAAAACTTTTTAAGTTGGAAACGAAATGGATAAACTGTGAAAATGAGTTAAAATTTGTAAATGATTTTACCAAAAATAATTGGCTAGAACGATTATTTTTTGAACGGTTAGAAACAAAATCGATACAAATAAAAGAAATTTTAAAAACGACAAATACTAATTGGGAAGCAACTCTATTTATATTACTGGCTAAAAGTTTTGGATTAAAAGTAAACGGCGATTCTTTTTTGCAATTTGCTACTTCATTTGACTTTTCTTTTGTTAGAAAAATAGGAGCAAACTCTTTTCAATTAGAGGCTCTCTTTTTTGGACAGGCAGGTTTGCTTAAAGGAAATAAAGAATCCGTTTATTTTACAAAACTGCAACAAGAATTTAATTACTTGTCTCATAAATATAAATTGGAAGAAAATAGTTCTGCTATGCAATTTTTTAGGTTACGACCTGCAAATTTTCCAACCATTAGATTGGCACAATTAGCCAAGTTATATGCAACTTATCAAAATTTGTTTTCAAGGATTATGGAAACAAATAATTTAGACGATTTTTATACACTATTTTCAATTAAAACTTCTGAATTTTGGGAAACGCATTACACTTTTGAAACTACTTCAAAAAAAAGCATAAAAAAATTAACAAAAACCTTTGTAAATTTATTGCTAATTAATACAGTAATTCCGTTAAAATTTAGTTATTTAAAATTTATAGGGAAAGATGACTTTAATAGTATATTATTTTTAATTTCAGCCATTAAACCTGAAAAAAATACCATTATTACCAAATTTAATGATTTAAAGCTGAAAAGTAAAAATGCACTTGAAACCCAAGGATTATTACAATTAAAAAATGAGTATTGTAATCAAAAATTATGTTTGCAATGCGCTATTGGAAAAGAAATTCTTAAACGTTAGTTTTAAAATAATCTAGAACCCATGCTACTTTTTGATTTTTAGTAAGTCTATCTGAAGTATGAATACCTTCTAGTTTAGAGCCTAAATTAGGAATTAAAAAGATTTCTTTTTCTAAAAGTTTTTTCATTTTTGAAGGCCCAAAAATCACAAATTTGTCATAGGAATTAAGTTCCTTTATTATTTTTTTTAAAAATAAAGTAATTTGTTCAACTCGTTTGCTCCTACGTTTTTTTTCAAAATTCAGAAATTGATTTCCAAACCTTCCATATTTTTTTGTTTCTCCTTTAACTCGTTCTCTAGTTTCAATAGTAGAATCAATAGTTTTAACTGTGGTGGGTTTATTTTTCTCCACGGTTATAAAAATAGCATTTTTAGTGTCCATCCATATTCCTGCAAATTTATTCATAGTAGTAGAATTAAAAGTTGATAGTTTTGGAGTTTATTTTGCCTATTTTTAGCTAATTATAAAAGTACAAAATATTATTAAAACAAAAAAGTTGCCATGATTAAATGGCAACTTTTTTATGCAAAAAATTATAATTATTTAAAAACAATAGCTATTTTCTTCAATTACTTTGTCCGCAATTATTTTTCTTAAATTTATAATATTTGGGAAGTTTGTATATTTAGTAAAACGTTTTAAACCCATTAACATCATACGTTGTTCATCACCTTCTGTAAATGAATATAAAGCTTCTTTACCTTTTGTGCCTATTTTTTCAACGGCATTAAATAAATTTAATTTTACCATTGCAATTTGACCTTCACAAGCATCTTCTGAAGTTTTACTCACTAATTTTTCAGTTTTTAAAATAGCAGATTCTGCAATATAAATTTCAATCATCATTTCAGCGGCAGCCATAACTAATTGTTGTTCTTCACCAAGTTTAGTAGTGTATTTTTGAACTGCAGAGCCAGCAATCATTAAAAATGCTTTTTTAAGTTTAGCTAAAATTTCTTTTTCTTCCGCAAATAAAACAGAATAATCAGGTGTTTCAAATGACGGAATAGCCATTAAATCGTTAGCAACTGCCATTGCAGGAGTCATTAAATCAATTTTTCCTTTAAATGCTCTTTTAAGCAACATACTAACAGAAAGTAATCTGTTAATTTCATTTGTTCCTTCATAAATTCTGGCAATTCTGGCATCTCTCCAAGCAGATTCCATAGGAGTGTCTTCAGAAAATCCCATTCCTCCAAAAATTTGGATGCCTTCATCTGTAATAAATTGAATAGCTTCAGAACCATAAACTTTTAATAAAGCACATTCAATAGCAAATTCCTCAACTCCTTTTAATTCTGCTTCTTGGTGGGTTAAACCACCTGCTTTTAATTCGTTAATTTTATTTTGAATATCACTAGCCGCACGGTAAGTAGCCGCAGAACTACAATAAGTTTTTGCGCTCATTTCTGCTAATTTATTTTTAATAGCACCAAATTGAGCAATAGGAGTTTTAAATTGAATGCGTTCGTTAGCATATTTTACAGATTCTGTAATAGCTCTTCTACCTGCATCAGAACAAGCAACACTTAATTTAATGCGACCAATATTTAACGAGTTTAAGGCAATTTTAAATCCTTCTCCACGTCCTGCTAACATATTTTCAACGGGTACTTTAGTATTATCAAAAAATACTTGTCGTGTTGAGGAAGCTCTAATTCCTAATTTGTGTTCTTCTTCCCCTAAAGTTATTCCGTTTGGATTATTTGGATCATATTCTACAATAAAAGAGGTAATATTTTTATCATCTTCAATACGCGCAAAAACAATCATTAAGCTACAAAATCCAGCATTACTTATCCACATTTTTTGACCGGTAATGTTGTAATATTTACCATCATCTGATAAAACTGCTTTGGTTTTTCCTGAATTGGCATCACTACCAGCGCCAGGTTCTGTTAAGCAATAAGCTCCAAACCATTCTCCAGAGGCTAATTTTGGGACATATTTTTGTTTTTGTTCTTCTGTTCCATACATTACAATTGGCATAGTTCCAATTCCAGTGTGTGCTCCGTATGCGGTTGATAATGAACCTGATGCTCCTGACATATAATCACAAACTAGCATAGTAGAAACAAACCCCATTCCCATTCCACCATATTCTTCCGGAACAGCAACTCCTAGTAAACCCATTTCACCAGCTTTTGTCATCATTTCTTTGGTAAATGCATAATCTTTTTGCTCAAAACGATCTTTAAATGGCCAAACTTCTCTATCAATAAATTCAATGATAGATTCTTTCATCATTTGTTGTTCTTCATTAAAATCTTCTGTGATAAAAATTGAATCACTGGTGGTTTCTTTTATTAAAAATTCACCGCCTTTAATATGTTTACTCATTGTATATTTTTTATATAGTTTGTTTTAATTTAAAAATTCATAAATACCTGCAGCACCTTGACCAGTACCTACGCACATAGTTACAATACCATATTTATTTTTTCTTCTGCGCATCTCATTAAATAATTGAACAGATAGTTTTGCTCCTGTACAACCAAGTGGGTGACCTAAAGCAATTGCTCCACCATTTACATTTACAATATCAGGATTTAAGTCTAAACCTCTAATTACTGCAAGAGATTGAGAAGCGAAAGCTTCATTTAATTCTAATAAATCAATATCTTTTAATTTAAGTCCTGCTTGTTTCAACGCTTTAGGAACTGCATACATTGGACCTACTCCCATTAAACTAGGTTCTACTCCAACAGGTGCATAAGCAGCTAAGCGTGCAATTGGTTCTAAATTTAATTCTTTCACCATTGCTTCGCTCATTACCAAAACAAAAGAAGCACCATCACTCATTTGAGAGGAATTACCCGCGGTAACACTTCCGCCTTGGGCAAAAACAGGTCTTAATTTTGCTAAAGCTTCTACAGAAGTTCCTGCTCGTGGACCTTCATCTGTATCTACCACATAACTTTTTTCTTTACGTTTTCCGTTAGCATCTACATACGTTTGGTTTACTGTAATTGGTACAATATCATCCTTAAAAGTTCCTTCTTTAATAGCTTTTAATGCTTTTTGATGCGAATTAAAAGAGAAAACATCTTGGTCTTCGCGCGAAACATTGTATTTGTTAGCTACTGCTTCAGCCGTAGTTCCCATTCCCCAATAATAATCTTCATGACCAGATTTTATAATGTCATAATTTAATTCTGGTTTGTAGCCACCCATTGGTACGGAGCTCATGCTTTCGGCGCCACCTGCAATAATACAATCTGCCATACCAGCAGAAATTTTAGCAGATGCCATTGCTATGGTTTCAATTCCTGAGGAACAAAAACGATTTACGGTAACTCCAGGAATATCTACAGACTTTAATCCCATTAAAGAAATTAAACGTCCCATATTTAATCCTTGTGCACCTTCTGGCATTGCACAACCGACCATAACATCATCAATTCTAGAAATGTCTAGTTGTGGTACTTTTTTTAATAAATGTTGAATGGTTTCTGCAGCTAAATCATCCGATCTTTTAAATCTGAAAACACCTCTAGGTGCTTTACCTACTGCGGTTCTATATCCTTTTACTATATATGCTGTTTTCATATTCTTAATTTCTTAAAGGTTTACCTGTTTTTAAAGTATGCTCAATTCTTTGTAATGTTTTCTTTTCTGTTAATAAGGATAGAAAAGCTTCACGTTCTAAATCAAGTAAATATTGTTCAGACACATAAGTTGGTTCAGATAAATTTCCACCAGACATTACATAGGCAATTTTGTTACCTATTAATTTATCATGTTCAGAAATATAAAGGCCTTTTTCCATAGTATCTGTTCCTACTAAGAACATACCTAATGATTGTTTTCCAAGTACTTTAACTTTTTGTGGAGTTGGTTGAGTATAACCATCTTTTACCATTTGAAGTGCGTAGCGTTTTGCTGTAGCAATTTGACGATCTCTGTTTACCACTACTAAATCTTTTCCTGGTTTTAGAATATCTAAATCAAATGCTTCATAGGCTGAAGTACTTACTTTTGCCATTGCAATTGCTAAAAAGTGCTCTCTTAATCTGTTTAATTCAACATCTCCAGCTTCAAATGTTTTTGCTGCTCTCAATGTCATTTCTTTTGTTCCAGCTCCTCCAGGTAGTAATCCTACACCAAATTCTACTAAACCAATATACGATTCAGCTGCAGCAATAACTTTATCAGCATGTAATGTCATTTCACACCCGCCACCAAGTGTCATTCCATGAGGAGCAACAATGGTTGGTACGCTAGAATAACGCAATCTCATAACGGTATCTTGAAAAGCTTTAATTGCAAACCCAAGTTCGTCATATTCTTGTTCAACGGCACTCATAAATACCATTGCTAAATTTGCTCCAACTGAAAAATTAGGACCTTGATTACCAATAATAACGCCTTCATATTCTTTTTCAGCTAAATCAATACCTTTATTAATTCCTTGAATTAC
>DGOU01000026.1:0-3068 GCA_002390165.1 Lutibacter sp. UBA4458 | reverse complement strand
CCTAAATGTTGTATTGCAGCTTCAGAATTGCTCCATATAGTTTTAGCTTCTCTAATATTATCTAGTATAATAAAGCTATCTTGTCCTGGTATTTTTTCTTGTTTTTTAGATGGAATAGCGTAGTAGTATTTAGCGCCATCTGTTATAGTGTAGAAAGATTTATTTCCATTAGCAAGCATTTCAGTTACCCATTTAGCAACTGGAATGTTTTCTGCTTCCATAAGTTTAATTCCTTCCTCAACACCAATGGCATCCCAAATTTGGAAAGGACCATGTCCCCAACCAAAACCAGCTTTCATAGCATCGTCTATTCTATATAATTCATCTGAAATTTCAGGAATTCTATTTTGAACATATCCAAACATTGCCGCGAAATTTTTTCTGTAAAATTCACCAGCTTTGTCTTTTCCTTTTACCAATACTTTAAAACGATCAATTACATTATCAATAGTTTTTGTCATTTCAAGTGTAGCAAATTTTGCTTTTTTACTTGGACTATATTCTAAAGAATCTAAATCTAAGGAAAGAATCGATTTTTTACCGTTTTCAACTACTCTTTTGTAAAAGCCTTGTTTAGTTTTGCTTCCTAGCCATTTATTTTCCATCATGGTATTAATGAAGTCTGGAAGTTTAAATAAGTCATGAGCTTCATCATCAGGGCAATTTTCATATAAACCATTTGCTACATGAACTAAAGTATCTAAACCAACTACATCAACAGTTCTAAAGGTTGCAGATTTTGGACGACCAATAACAGGTCCTGTTAATTTATCTACTTCTTCAACGGTTAAACCTAATTCTTTTACTTGATGGAATAGACTCATTATACCAAAAATACCAACTCTATTTCCAATAAAAGCTGGAGTATCTTTAGCTAAAACAGAAGTTTTTCCTAAGAATTTTTCACCATACATCATTAAAAAGTCGGTAACTTCTTGTTTGCAATTTGGTCCAGGAACAACTTCAAATAATTTTAAGTATCTAGGTGGATTAAAAAAGTGAGTTACTGCAAAATGATTTTGAAAATCTTCACTTCGACCTTTATTCATATAACTAATAGGAATACCAGAAGTATTGGATGAAACTAAAGTTCCAGGAGTTCTATATTTTTCAATTTTTTCAAAGACCAATTGTTTAATATCCAATCGTTCCACAACAACTTCAATAATCCAATCTACATTTTTTATTTTAGGCAGGTCGTCATCTAAATTTCCAGTAGTAATTCGGCTGGCAAATTTTTTATTATAAATAGGTGAAGGTTTTGATTTTAATGCAGCTTTAAGGCTATCATTAACAATTCGATTTCGTACTACCGATTTTTCAAGTGTAAGTCCTTTTGCTTTTTCTACTGCATTTAATTCACGTGGAACAATATCCAGAAGCAAAACTTCAACACCAATGTTGGCAAAATGACAAGCAATTCCTGATCCCATAATACCAGATCCAATTACTGCTACTTTTTTTATTGGTCTTTTCATTGTTTTGATTATTTATTTTATATAGTTGAATTTATATTAAAAAACTTTTAATTATTTATTAAAAATTTGTTTTGTATTGATTAAATAATTGATGATTTCTGTTACTTCACAGAAATTTGCTAATTGTTCTTTGGTAACATGTTGCTTTATGGTATCATTAAATTGAAGCACATGTTGTTTTGAGATTTGGCGTTTTTCTTTTCCAAATTCAGTAAGTTTAATTAAAACGCTTCTTCCATCTTTAGGGTTTTTTTCTCTATAAATTTGCCCATTATCCTCCATTTTTTTTAAAATGCGCGATAAACTTGTTGGTTCCATGCCCATTTGCGGACCTAGAGCTGTGGATGGAGTTCCATGTTTACTATCAATATTCAAAATAACAAAGGCCATGGACATGGTACTATTATGTTTTGCAGCTTGCTCATTATACATTTTTGCAATTGCTTGCCATGTGGCTCTTATAACATGGTCAATAGTATTATTTTTTTGCATTCTCAAATATATAAAAAAATACTATGCATGCATAGTAAAATTTTAAAATATTTTGTTAAATTATTTTCCTTGTTTTTTATAAAAAAAAGAGATAAGTTTAAAACATTATATAAAACTTTAAATATTATGAAAACAAAAGAGGTTATAGGTAAGATTATTAAACAAGAAAACATATCAACTATTGATCAAAATAAATTACCTAATACATTTGTAATTAATGTGCCCGATCCGTATAAATCTTATTATAATAGGTTTACACATATTAATAAACCATCATCTATAATATTTGTTACAAAAACGCCTAATTCTTTTGAAAATATTTTAAGAACTACCAGAAAAATTAACAAAGCCTATAATTTAAATTTACTTGCTGCAAAATGCGAAGTGGCTATAAATAGAAGGAAAATTAATGGCGTTAGAGTAAGAGGAATAAATAGATTTAATGAAATACCGCAAATTCAGCAGTATTATAAAGATGCTGGTTTTGATTTTGCTAAAAGTGAAAAATTTGAAGATGTAGAAGCATTAATTAGAATTAATAGGTTTATGAATATTGAAAAATTAGAAGAAGGGTTTTACCATTCAGGAACTGAAGAAAATGCATACTATATTGAAATTCCAAAACATATAAATTGGGATGAGTTTAGAACTATGACTTATGAAATTAAAAATAATATTTCTGATAAAAATTATGATATTGCTCTAGGAATCTTATATCAAAATAGTGGTATTACTGAAATTTTACGGGTATATAGGCCTAAAATTTCTTTGGAAATGTTAAAAACTATCAAAGAAAAATATCTTAAAAAATTAGAATAACTTTATTAAAAGATTAACCAAACTTTAATAAATTAACTATATTTTCGTACCGGAAATTAAAAAAATTAGAATGAGCACTATTTTATCGGTTGAAAATGTAACAAAAACTTATGGTGCATTTAAAGCTTTAAACAAGGTTTCTTTAGATATTCCTAAAGGAAGTGTTTTTGGACTTTTAGGCCCAAATGGAGCTGGAAAAACATCACTTATTAGAATTATTAATCAGATTACTTTACCAGATAGCGGAGCTATTTATATAGATGGAAAACCGCTTCAGTT
>DGOU01000245.1:3593-4324 GCA_002390165.1 Lutibacter sp. UBA4458 | reverse complement strand
ATGATTCAAGATCAAAGCATACCTCAACCATTTAGTGAAGATATTTTTAGAGCAGGAATTAGTATTTCTATGCCAGTATTTATAAAATCTATTTATACAACAGCAAGCAAAGCTAAACACCTGCAAAAATCAGCAAAAGCCAAAAAGCAAATTAATTTATTGCAAAATGAAGCAATTATTGTAAGCTCAAATGCTAATTTAAACTATATAGATGCTTTAGGTAAAGCACTTGATAGTAAAAAACAATCGCTTTTAAAAACAAAAGAAATTATTGCAGTTAAAGTTAAAAATGGTAGAGCTCCAGGATCAAGTTTGTTAATTATAAATAATGGCATTAATCAAGTTGAAGTTACTAAAAATGAAATTGCTATTAGTAGAGAAAAAGCAATAGAAGCTATTGAAACATTAACAGGTATTAGAATTACAAAACCTGTAACTATGTTAGAAACAGATACCATTAATACTAGTTCTTTTAAAGCATTAGAACCGTTACAGCAAAAAGTAACTGCCGATAAATTAGGTTTTAGAGCCGAAAAAGAAAAATTATTGCCTTCTATTTTATTAAGAGGTAATTACAATCACAGTTTTGCAAATTCCTATAATAATGATGTTGCATTAGATAAAAATTATACAACCATTGGTTTGGTAGCAAGTATTCCTCTTTTTAATAAAAGTCAATATGCTAATATTAAAAAAAGTAAAATCGCGTATAACGCAACAAAAAATGAATT
>DGOU01000245.1:3139-3560 GCA_002390165.1 Lutibacter sp. UBA4458 | reverse complement strand
GTAAAAGATAAAGAAGAAATTCTACACATTGCAAAAGTTAGCTATCAATCTGGAAGAATATCTATTGAAGATTATTTAAAATATGAAGATGATTTAATATTAGAGAAATCAAAATTATATAAAGCAGAAGCCCAAAAATGGCAAACTTTAGTAAAATTAGCAGTAATTTATGGTAATAACATTGAAAATTTAGTAAAATGAAAACGATAAAAAATAAAAAAACAATAGGAATAATTGTAGTAGTTGTAATTGTTGTTTTAGCAATTTTTGCAGTAGTTAATGCAAAACGAAAAGAAGCCAATATGCCAATTGCCAAACAATATGGTATTGTAGTTTCTACGTTTAAACCAGAATTAAAAAATGTTACATTAACACTTCCGTATTTGGCACAAACGGAAAACGATAAAGATGTAAAATTATC
>DGOU01000245.1:0-2991 GCA_002390165.1 Lutibacter sp. UBA4458 | reverse complement strand
ATGAAAGCTAAGTTAGAATCTTTACATCAAAATAAAATTGGAATTAATAATACGTTAACCTATGCTACTATTACATCACCTGTAGATGGTGTTATTTCAAAAACCTTAGTAAATAATGGCGATTTGTGTTTACCAGGTCATCCTGTTGCGAATATTAGTGCTGCCAATGGTTTTTATTTATTATTAAGAATTCCTACAGATTTAACTATCTACGGTGTAAACTTTAATAAAATCTTTTATCCTGCTGTTGATTTGAACAGTACATTTAACAACCTTAAAGAATATAAAGTGTATGTAGATGATAAAGGATTTACAACAGGAGATAGAATGGAAGTTAATGTAATTGTATTTAAAGGAAACGCAATAAAATTACCTTTTGACGCCATACTTAATCGCGATGGTAAAAGCTTTGTATTGTTAAAAGATAAAACTAAAGCCAAAGCAGCAGAAGTGAATATTCTTCAAACTGGTGAAGAAGGTATTGTAATTAGTAATCAAAATATTGCAGGCAAAGAAATAGTTATTGCTAAACAAGATATTTTGTTAAAACTTTTAGGAGGTTTAAACATACTAACTCAAAAATAAAAAGCCATGTTCGAATATTTTTATAAACGTCCTTATACCCTGTACGCTATTATAGTTGGTTTCTTTATTATGGGTGTTGTTGCCTTAATTACTTTACCAAAAAATTTATTTCCAGATGCAAATCCGCCTCAAGTAATTGTAATTACCAGTGTACCTGGTGCAACTGCTCAAGTAGCAGCCAATACGGTTTCAAAACCTATTGAGCAAGAAATTTCTAGACTTGGTATGGTAACGGATGTTAGTTCTGTAAATGTTGCAAACTTTTCTATAGTAAAAGCAGAATTCGGTTATAAAAAAGGTTTAAATGCCGCAGCTGTTGATGTTGCTAATGCTTTATCTATTGCTAAAGGTAAATTACCTGCAAATGTAAATCCAGCAATTTATACTGCTGGTGATTTTACTTTGCCAGTTGATGTGATGTCACTAAGTCCAAAAAATGATAATATAAGTAATGCCGAAATTAGAAAAATTGCGGATAGTTTTATTAAACCATATTTATTAAGTAACCAAAACATTGGTAATGTAGAAGTTTTTGGAGGGTTTCAAAGTGCTGTAAATGTTGAAGTAGATCCATTTAAAGCCAAACGTTATAACATAAATTTTGAAACTATAACAAAAGCAATTCAAGCTTTAGATAAAGATATTCCAATAGGTTTTGTAAAAGGAGAAAATAGCTTTTATACGATTACTTTTTATGGTGAAAAAAATGAAGTTGAAAAAATAAAAAACATTACCGTTTTACCAAATGTACGTTTAAAAGATGTTGCCGATGTAAAATGGGGTTATAAAAAACGAACCAGTGGTTATATTGGTAATGGTAAACAAGCTATTGCTTTGGCAGTACAGCGCGCTCCTGGTGGAAGTGTGCTGGATGTTAGTAAAGCTGCAAGAGCAGAAATGAAAAAATTAGAGGCTAAATACCCAAATATAAATTTTGAAATTGCAGACACACAACGTAACCTTATTGAATTAGCAAATTCTAATATGTTAGATGCGCTACGAGATGCTATATTCTTTACACTTATTGTGGTAATGTTCTTCTTGGGGAATTTTAGAGCCATTATTGCTGCAGGTTTATCCATTCCTATGGTATTTTTTGCTACAATGGCAGTTATTTGGCTTACAGGTGGTGAATTAAATATTGTAATTTATACAGCCATAATATTAGCTCTGGGTATGTTAACCGACGATGCTGTGGTGGTTTTAGAAAATGTAGAACGGCATCTTAACGAGTTAAAAGAGGATTTAGAAACTTCTATTATTAAAGGAACAAAAGAGGTTATTGCCCCTATTTTTGCAGGAACTATTTCAACAATTGCCATTATATTTCCTTTAATGTTTATAGGTGGTTTTCCTGAAAAAATATTTAAACCCTTAATATTTACTCTTAATTATTGCACTGATAATTTCCTTCTTTATATCTATCACTTTTATTCCTCAGTTATTAAAAGTTATGTATAAAAATGGTTTCAAAAAAAATAAAGTAGAATTGTGGTTTGATAGGGCTTATAACAATTCAATAGGAAGATTAGTAGAACCCTATGTAAATGTCATCAAATTTTCTAATGGTAAACGAAAAGTTTTAAGAAGAATAGTGTTAACCGTTGGAGTAGTAGTTTTACTTTTAATTAGTATGGGAAGTATTATGCCAACTATTGGTAAAGATGCAATGCCACCAATGGATACAGGGATTATTAAAGCACAAATTGCCTTTAGTGCCAATGAAACCGTTAACAGTGCAGAAAGTAAAGTAACGCCATTTTTAATTTGGTTACAAAAACAAGATTGGGCAGAAAAAAGTTCCGTTGCTTTTGGAACAGAGCCTGGTGTATTAAGTTTAGGATCTGGTAATTTACCTTCTGAAGCTACAATTACTATCAACTGTGTGGATCGTTTTCAAAGAAAATTAACAATGTGGGAAA
The DNA here is from genome assembly GCA_002390165.1 of Lutibacter sp. UBA4458. Classification (GTDB taxonomy): domain Bacteria; phylum Bacteroidota; class Bacteroidia; order Flavobacteriales; family Flavobacteriaceae; genus Lutibacter. The sequence goes on along the minus strand of DGOU01000245.1, from coordinate 484 downwards.
TTGAAGATATTTTACGAGATAAACTTTCAGAATTAGAAGGGTTAAAACGAAATGATGTTTTTGATTTTGGAGCAACTGCTTTATCTTCCGTAAAAGCTCCGTTAGATGTTAGATTAAAATCGCCTTTTGTTGATGGATTAACCGATAAAACACATCAAGTTAGTGAGGCTATTGCAACAATTAAAGGATTAACCTCTGTTTCTACGAGTTGGGATAAAGATGTTACTGAAATTGTTTTAGATATTGATGAAAATAAAGCTTTAAGTTATGGCTTAACCCCTTATCAAATTGCCATGCAAATTCCTGTTAAAGGTCAGGTTGTAGGCTTAAATGCCAATTTACAATCTATGAATACGCAATATGTACGTTTGTACTTGAAAGGAAAATTCAGTCAAAATGAACAAACGTTGCGCTTATTACCAATTCAATCAAAATTTGGTGAAATTCCGTTAGAATCGTTAGCTAAAATTTCAAAAAAATTGAC
>DGOU01000130.1 GCA_002390165.1 Lutibacter sp. UBA4458 | reverse complement strand
TTAACATCACCAATTTTACCAGTGTCTTCACCAAATATTAATAAGTTTTTATGTTTACTAAAAAGTGTATCAAAATTTTCTTTTAATACCAATCTTGCATCTACTAATTTAGCGTTGTCATTATACGTTGGTTTTACTTCTGAAATAGAGCTTACCTTATCTTCTGATTTGCTATATAAATGAGAATCAAATTTTGGTTGTTCAGTTATAGAATAATTAGTTATCCAATTTTGTACTTCAGTTTTTATTTGTGAATTTTCATTTATGGTGTAAATAATAGCATTTTTAGCTGCAGCAATAAGATCTTTTCTTGCAGGATCAATTTCATTAATTAAATCGGTTCTTAACTTTAAAATAAACGTTTTGTTTTTACTTGTATTTGCAATTTTTTCAAGTAAAACCGCAATTTCTTTTCTTTTTTCGAGTATTGGATTTAAAAAAGAATTCCAAGCAGTTCTTTTAGCTTCACGTACTTCTTTTTTAGCTTTCTTTTCTAAATCAATTAATTCATCTTCAGTGTTAACAATTTTTAAAGAATTTCCATTTTCATCGGTTAATTCAAACTCCAAAATCCAATCTCTTAATTTTGAATTGCAATCGTTCTGTTTTTCATACATTAACCGTTCTTTAGATTTGTATCTTTCATGAGAACCGGAAGTAGAATGCCCTTGAGGTTGTGTTAAATTTTTAACATGAATTAAAACAGGAACGTGTTCTTCTCTGGCAATTTTGGATGCTTTAGCATAAATATCCATTAATTTAGGATAGTCAAAACCATCTACAACAAATATTTCATATCCTTTTTCATTGGATGTTCTTTGAAAACCCTCTAAAATTTTAGAAATACTTTCTTTTGTGGTTTGATATTTAGCAGGTACAGAAATTCCAAAATCATCATCCCAAACACTAATCACCATTGGTACTTGTAAAACTCCGGCAGCATTAATAGTTTCAAAAAACACGCCTTCAGAAGTACTAGCATTTCCAATAGTTCCCCAAGAAATTTCGTTTCCGTTGTTTGAAAATAATGGATTTTTAGCACCATCTACTTCTCTATAAATTTTAGATGCTTGTGCAATTCCAAGCATTCTAGGCATTTGCCCAGCCGTTGGTGAAATATCACTACTTGAATTATATTGTTCGGTTAAATTTTTAAATTGTCCATGATTATCTAAACTATGCGTAGCAAAATGACCTCCCATTTGCCTGCCTCCAGACATTGGATCGTCTTTAATGCTGGGATTTGCATATAAACCAGCAAAAAATTGTAGTGGATTAAGTTCTCCAATTGCCATCATAAAAGTTTGATCTCTATAATATCCTGATCTAAAATCACCCTTTTTAAATGCTTTAGCCATGGCTAATTGCGGAACTTCTTTTCCATCGCCAAAAATACCAAATTTTGCTTTTCCTGTTAAAACTTCTCTTCTTCCTAAAACGCTACATTCTCTACTTATAACAGCTAATTTATAGTCGTTTAAAACTTCTTTTTTAAATTGCTCAAAGGAAAGTTGTTTCGTATTTGTAGTAGAAGTATCAGGCATAAATTTTAATTTTTTTAGTATTGCAAACTTACAATTTTTATATCATTTTTTAAAATTCAATAATCAAAGGGGTTAATTTGAATTTATATTGAATATTATTCAAAAAATATTGTAATTATTTGATAAATAATAAAAAATTGTTGAATTATAGTGAAAATTAGAAAAATCCTCTTCTAATAAAATTATAGATTTTTTTTGGTTGAATTTCTAATACAAACCTAATTTTTGAGCTGTAACCTGGTTGGCTAAGCTCCCATCCTAAGTTGGAGTGAAAAGGAAAATATATTTCTAAAATGTCTTGTATAAAATTTAAGCGAATACCATTTTCGTGTGCAAAATATACTTTTGAATTTCTATTTTTAACAAACCCAACATCATTGTAAACTTCAATCCATCTCCAAACACCAATGCTAGTATTAAATGTAGATAGCCATTGATTAGCGTACGGAACTTCTAATTTAGATTTAAAGCCTCCTTCGTTTATAATAATTTGTTGACTAAAAATTCCAGAAGTTTCTGATCTACCTAAATAATTATACTGAAATAAATAGTCGGTTGGTCTATCTAATGCAAAATTAAAATAAGTAGATTCTGTTTTGTTCGATAAAAATGCTCCTGCAAAAAACCTAAAGTCAAATTGTCGGTTTGTGTCTGTTAGTTTTCTATATCTTGCAGTAAAGGATATTTTACTAAACTTATTTGCTATTTGAATGCCAGTAGATAATCTAACATCTTCAATTATTGCAGGTTTAGCATAGCCATAACTTAAGTTAAACACATTGTATTTGTTGGTTTCTAAAGGTAAAGTTTGGGTTGGTGATTTTTCTCTATCAATCATGGTAAAAGAAGCCAATAATGCATTGCTGCTAACATCTCTTAAATTTTTTCGTTTAAATTGGACTAATACATAAGGATTTAAACTGTTGTAGGTTAAATTATTATCATAATGATAATTACTGCCAAATAACCCAAGAGTAAGTTTGTTTACTTTTTTGTTTTCTGGTAAATACTCGTAAAGCATGGAATAATTTCCTGAAAAAGTTTTACTTTTTGTACTATAGGAAGGAACAATTTTATACGTAAAATTTTTCTTTAACATAGTTTTATTAGATAATGCTAAGCCAAGTATAGCGCCATCATAATAATTAAATCGGAAAACTGGCGTATAAAATAATTCGTTATAATATGGGTTTTCAATATCCTTTAAAAATTTAACTTTCAAAGGCCGGTTTAAAATGCTTTTATCAATATTTTTCCAATTATTTTTAAAATTACATTCTGGTAATAAAGATTCGTAATTTAAAGAAAGCCGGTTAAATCCATCTTTAGGAATGGTTATTTTAGTGATGGAGTCAATATTAGTTAACCATTTTCTATATCTAATTTCTTTGTCTTTAATACCATATAATTCAACTGGAGTTGTAAAATTCCGTTTGTTTACAATAGTTATTTCTAAAGAATCCTTTTTTCGTTTAATTTTTTTAATAGTGTAATCTACTTTTTTATTGGTATTTAAAAAATCGTTTTTAAACCATTTAATATCTTTATTTGATTTTATATAATTAAAGAAAAAGTTACTTTTTGTTTTTTTATTTGCATTTGCTTTTGAAAAGTGTACAATAGCACTATCTATTTTATGATTTCCGAGATAATGATTTAAATATTGCAAGCCGATTCCTGCTTTATATTTGTTAGTAATTTTTCTATTGAAATTAGATAAAGAATCTGCTTGCATTGTTAAAGCTTGGTCTAAATTTTTACGTGCAGCAAATTGATGAACAAAGTTATATTTTTGATTGAAATAAATTTTAGCTAAGTTAAAATTTCGAATTCCCCAAAGTTTAGAAGCGCTTCCAATTGCTTTAATTTCAGGATAATATTTTTCAACATATTTAATCATTAAATACGTTTGTAATCCATCCGCCAACCAGGTATCTTTTCTTTTGTTAAATAAAAAGATCCTATTTATATATTCATCGGTTATGGTTTTAAACATTTTAATATCCCATTCAAAAGTATCGCTAAATGGCGCTATAAAAGACGGTAGTTGGTTAAAGCCATAAATGGGATTTTTTTCATAATCAATTTTATTAATAAATATTTTTTTATGAGGATATCTTCCTAAATAACTTTTAATAAAATCTAATTCTCTATTTAAAATTTCTGTTTTAACCTTAATTTCAAGTTTATCAGAATTTAAATTAGTAACTATTTGAACTGGTTTTGAATTATAAGATGTGAAATTTTTTAAAGAATTTATATTTAATTCTACATCAAATACGTTTTTTCCAGATAAACTATAAATATTTACCTTGTTTTTTGAAATAAAAGAACTGGTTAAATTACTATGAATTTCAAAGTTGATTGGTACGGTAAATTTAATTTGGTAGTTGGTGAAATTTTGATATAAATCGTTTATATTTAAATTAGAATATGTTTGCCAAGATTTGTTAAAAATAGCAGGAGCAAGGTACCAATATCGTAAGTTAAACACCTTGTCAGAAAACCCATATCCAGTAAATTTTTCATTTGGCAATTTAACCGTATAATTTGTTATAATTGAAATAGAATCTTTTGGTTTTAACGGGTTGTCTAATATTACCTTTAATATATCGGGATTTTTATCTGTAATTTGCCAATTAGTTCTTTTATTTGAAATTAGTATTTTATGAATATTTGTATTTCCACGGTTTTTATC